>CAKZPJ010000731.1 GCA_937138955.1 uncultured Flammeovirgaceae bacterium
GTAGCAAATGACAATGATACTAATACAGAAACCATCCAATCGACCCCAAACACATAATGAACGAACAAAGAACCGAACAAGGTCGCCAGCACCATGGTAGCGACAGTCGTTTTAACTATCAACTTGCCTAGTTTTTTCATCTCACTTAAATCTATTTCCAACCCGATGATAAAAAGTAGGAAATACATGCCCAGGTTAGCCAATGAATTAAAAGAAGGATCTTCAGGAATTTGAGGAAAAGGGTTTTTAACGGCCAGCGCAGTCCCAACAAGCAACGCAGCAAAGATCCAGGGAACACGCACCTTCTCGATAAGAGGTCCCAAAAGAAATACTAGGAAAAAACAAGAGCCTAAAAAAAGGAATAAAGACGTATCCATAAATTGTTAAATTCGCTTACGCAGTAATTCTCATACTCTTATCTGTATTCCCCTCCTCAGAAAAATTGTGATACAGATTATTCTGGTTCTTTGAGAATCAATACGGGAATATTCTTTTCCATTTGTACTATCCGTTCAGTTTCGCTTCCTAGTAGGATTCGGGAGAAAGCAGATTTTCCTTCGGCACTCATAATGATTAATTCAACTTGTTGACTCTCCGCCTCCTGCTGGATATGCTCGGCTACGTATGAAAGCTCTAATAATCTAAATACTGGGTTAATAGGTATGTCTTGTGTATTAATATTTCCGATAAAATGCTCATACTCCCGTTGCGATTTATTCTCCATGAGATTGATATACTGCTGTCGGGGAAACCCATCGTAGTAGTAAGCGTGGGGTAGCTCGAACACATTGAGGCAGACCATGCGACAATCAGCTTGGTGCTTAGCAATGAGCACCGCCGTTCCTACAGCCTGAGCGGAACGTTCTGAGAAATCGGTTGGTACCAGTATTTTATTAATCTCGAGTTTGTAGCCACCGGGCACAAAACAGACGGAGCAGGTGGATTTCCGGACTAACTTCTGCGCTAAACGACCTTTTCCATAGTCTTTAGACTTACTACCTACGAAAAAAAGATCAATGTTACGCTGGTGGGCTTCCTGCCAAAGTTCAAAACCAGAATTTTCTTCGTACACTTCACAAATAGTCTCTATTTTCTTCTCGGGGAAAAATGGGTGAACCCTATCTTCCATTTTTGCTTGAATGGACTCCAGCGTAATTTCAGCTTCGGATAAGTACTTTTTCATCTCGTCCGGCACCTCAAAATGTGCCTTCACGTGAACAAAGTGGATTTCCTGAGGATGCAAATAGCTAGCTAGATGAGCGGTGTAAGTAATAAGCGATTGGTCAGCTTCGGAGAAATCTAACCCCACCATCCAGCATTTAAAATTATTCATTGGCCTAGTTGATGATTTTCACGATAAGTAAGTCACTCTGAGTTGGTCAATCAATGATCTACATCATCGCAAACAGTGACTTTTTTAGAACTAATCGGCTGTTTTAGAAAAAAACATTAAAATATATGAACATATTTTAATATGTTCCGTTAGTAAAGATATGGAAACGATCTTGGATGTAGAAAAGCTAAAGAAAGTTGCCTTCATTTTGAAGACTATTTCGCACCCTATCCGCATTGGTATCATTGAGTTGCTGACGTATAATGACGAATTGCCGGTTCATGAGATTATGGACAAGTTGGGCGTAGAGCAGTCACTGATCTCTCATCATCTGTCCAATATGAAACTTAAGGGGGTGCTTAGCAGCCGACGAGAAGGCAAGAGTATCTACTATTCCCTAAAATTGAAAGAAGTCACCAAAGTTATTGAGTGTATGGAGCAGTGCCAGAACATTCCTTTCTAAAAAATTTATTATAACACATGAATATATTATCATACATATATATTTACATTAAAATGACCAGAGGCATCAGAAGTGATGATCCCCGTCATCGCAAAGACGCCAACAATACTTTACTATTGCCTAGACCATGAGCATGATTGAATTAATAGGATATATTTCGGCTATTGTCATTGGCTTCAGTCTAGGCCTGATTGGGGGCGGGGGATCCATCCTGACAGTACCGGCCCTGGTGTATCTGGTAGGCGTTAGCCCGGTGCTATCTACTTCCTACTCCCTGTTCGTTGTGGGTGCTGCTTCATTGGTAGGTTCCTTTAACTACATGAAGCAGGGGCTGGTCAGTTACAAAACGGCCTTAGTATTTGCCGTGCCCTCATTTATCGCCGTCTACGCTACCCGCCGCTGGTTGGTACCGGCCATCCCCGAGGAAATCATGCATTTAGGCGATTTTGTACTGACCAAAGATGTGGCCGTGATGGTCTTCTTCGCCCTACTGATGGCGGTGGCTTCTTTTTCCATGATCCGCACCGGTAAGCAGGAAAAAAACCAGGGAGAGGGAATGGTTCGCTACAATTACCCGATGATTGTGCTGGAAGGAGCCGTCGTAGGTGTACTTACCGGTCTAGTCGGGGCGGGCGGTGGTTTTCTGATTATTCCGGCGCTGGTTATTTTGGCCAAGCTACCGATGAAACTAGCCATTGGTACCTCCCTGCTGATTATTGCCGCTAAGTCGCTAATTGGCTTTGTGGGTGATATTGGCGTACAGCCTATCGACTGGACTTTCCTGCTTATCTTCACCGCTATCGCGGTTGTCGGTATTTTTGTAGGCACCTACGTATCAAAGTATATTGCCGGAAAAAAATTGAAAGTAGGCTTTGGCTGGTTTGTGCTGGCAATGGCCGCTTTTATCTTAATCAACGAATTAATCATCACCTAAATAATAACACTATGGAAGTTAAACAATTTTATGACGAAGCATTAGCCCACGGATCATACGCCATCGTTAGCGACGGCCAGGTAGCCCTGGTAGACCCGGGCCGTGACCCCCAACCCTATTTAGATTTTGCGAAGGAGCATGATGCCAAGATCGTAGCCGTATTCGAGACCCACCCCCACGCCGACTTTATAAGTAGTCATCGGGAGTTTCAGCAGCAGCACGGGGCGACCATCGGCGGTCACCAGCGCATTCTCCGGTTTCAGATCGCGATGGATGACCAGG
>CAKZPJ010000732.1 GCA_937138955.1 uncultured Flammeovirgaceae bacterium
AACGTAAGTCCGGCAATCGGGCTTTCTAAAATGTTCTGCACGCGTACGCCCCGGTCGTTGGCTACCTGCCGAAGGACATTGGCGTAGTAAAATGCTACTCCCCCGGTGAAGTGGATGGGCTGCTGCTGATAATTCTCGTACTGCTTAACATTTTTCTCCAGAAACTGGCTAAACCCTTCGTATATCAGTTGCCCTACCCAGGGGTGCTTGAGGTGGTGAAAGGCAAAGCGGGAAAATTGAGCCAAATACCGATTCGCTTGGGGCTGCCGATAAACACTATCCAATACATCCCCAGCTGAAATAGAAAACCGTTTTTCAAACGGATTTTTTAATTCCTCAGGCATTGCTCGTTTGAAATAGCTATTGAGTAGTTGCTTACCAATCCAGGTCGCACTGCCTTCATCTCCCAGAATATAGCCTAGTGGTGGTACGTTATCTGTAATCTCACTTCCGTCATATAAGCAAGAATTAGCTCCAGTACCCACAATGCAAGCAATACCGGGCTGATGACCACAAAGCGCCCGAGCGGCGGCTAACAAATCGTTGTAAATATTCACTTGGCTACTAGCAAATACCTGCTGCAAGGCATCCTTCACGGTTTGGCAAGCCGAATCGGTAGAGCATCCGGCTCCGTAAAAATGAATAGTTTCAACTTCGTTAGTTATCTGCGGTAGCAGTTCTTCTTGTAATTGTGCTCCAATATCGCTGGCAGACTGGTGATAGGGATTGAACCCCACTGTTTTTGCCTGGGAGATTTTTCCCTCAGCATCAATTATACGCCAGTCGGTTTTGGTAGAGCCACTATCGGCAATGAGTTGCATATTTGGAAAACTGCTTAGTATTACTGAATATTGAACTCCACAAAGGTAGGTAAGGCAATGGGCAAATGGCAGGATCAGCGTAATTTTTTATCTAAGCTTTCGGTGCGTCGAGTAACGAATGCCTCTCAGATTTTAGGAAGCTATTACCAGTCTCGATTTAATCAACAGCCATCGATTTCTGGCTTACCTATTAGTTTATCGGTAGAACCGACAACAGCTTGTAATTTACGCTGCCCGGAGTGTCCCAGTGGATTACGCTCATTCACCCGCCCTACCGGAAAGCTTCCTCTGAATTTGTATCGGCAGACGATTGATGAGTTGCACCCAACGTTATTGTATTTGCTACTTTACTTTCAGGGTGAACCCTACCTTCACCCGCAGTTTTTAGAACTGGTCGAGTATGCTGCCCAAAAGAATATTTACACCGCCACTTCTACCAACGCCCACTTTTTGCACAACGAAGCCGCTCGGCAAACGGTAGCTTCCGGTCTGGATCGACTAATTATTTCTATTGATGGCACCACGCAAGAAACTTATGAATCGTACCGAATCGGAGGAAAATTAGATAAAGTGTTAGCCGGGGCCGAGAATATTATTCGTTGGAAAAAGAAACTACGCTCCCATACTCCGCACATCATTTTTCAGTTCTTAGTTGTTCGTCCCAACGAACATCAAATTGATGAGGTGCAGCAACTGGCTAAGAAAGTTGGAGTGGATGAAGTGCGATTTAAAACCGCTCAAATCTATGACTATCAGAAAGGCTCACCGTTAATTCCTACCCAAGAGAAGTACGCTCGCTATCGGAAGCAAGCTGACGGAAGCTACGCGATTAAAAATAAGCTACTGGATCACTGCTGGAAGATGTGGCACTCCTGCGTAATGACCTGGGACGGACGTATTGTTCCTTGCTGCTTCGATAAAGATGCTCA
>CAKZPJ010000733.1 GCA_937138955.1 uncultured Flammeovirgaceae bacterium
AACAACAACGAAACTACGAAGCGCAGGTGCAGATGAGAGAGAAGCAGCACGAGGAGCGATTAGAAAAATGGCAGAAAAGAATGGAAGCTTGGGAAGAGCGACAACAAGAACTACAGAAGCGCTTTGAAGAACGGCAACAAGAAATGCAACAGCGCCATGAAGAACGAGTACGGTCCTTAGAACGCCAAGAAGAGCAGTTACGCCAGCAACAGGAACAATTTCAAAATCAATTGAAAGAGAAGTCTGAACAAAATTAGTTTCAATGTTGACTTGAATAGAAAAAAATTTAAAACAGCAGTAGCCATTAGCCTGCCCAAAGGGGTGGGCTTTTTCATTTTGATATCAGTTCGTTTGTCAGTTTTTAGGGAGAGATTACAAATCTTCCGTATTTTTTCCGTTTCTGTTTTTCATTTTTGCTAATTTTCCACTAATTTTTAAAATATGTACGTTATACCTATTAGTAATTAACAGTAATATTTTATCTTTAGATCAATGGGTTCTTAGGAAATTGAAGTAAACTATGAAGCATCAGAACCGAAGATTTGAACAATTGTCGCTAGAAAGGAAATGCCGCTATATTCTTAACCGTTGCACATTTATTGCTACCCGTTTAGAAAAGCAGGGGAAGCAATCTTTCCGAATTAATCTATACCATCGGGGCGACTTCTACTACGAGATTTGGTACAACAGTGAGTATCACTACATTGGAGAAGTTCGCATTACGCAAGATCGCTCTATTATCAATGCCTACGCATCTGGCGTACAACTGCATTCTCTCGATTACTAATTGGTTTACCTTGAAAAAGATATTATTCATTTATCTCCTGTAGTATCTCAAAGAATTCAGCTAATATCATTGCCGTAGCTCCCCAAATAACTTCTTTATTAATTAAGTAAGCCGGTGCTTGTAGACTAACTCCTCGAGCGGATATCTGACGAGTAGACTGATTATCAGGATTAAAGAATGCTTGCACCGACATATCTAACACCTCAGCTACTTCGGCAGGTTCGGGCTGATAGGTTGGCGGGGTTTTAGCAAATGCCACTACCGGGGTTACTACAAAACGGCTCACCGGAATATATAGATCCGATAACTGACCGACTACTTGAGCAGAATCGACACTAACCCCAATTTCTTCCTTCGTTTCACGCAGTGCCGTGTTCACAATAGTTTGATCCTCAAGTTCCACCTTCCCGCCCGGAAAAGCAATTTGCCCGCTATGCGCACCATCGTACTGAGGTCGACGTATTAGGGGAAAAGCAAGTTCTTGCCCTGCCCCAGAGTAAAGCAAAATAAGCACGCCAGCATGTAGAGCATCCGGTGGAATACGATGACGGCTATCCCGGTGCATCTTGGTAGCCATGCGTTGCTGAGCCTGCCAACCGGGCAAAGGCTGCCTTAGCCGCTCCTGTAGTTCATCGCGTAGATTATCGGTAAAAAGGATTTTCATTGAAATAAACTTACTAAAATCGGATTTCTTTTTTTTGAGGTCAGTAGGTGGGTGCGTAAAAATACAGAGTTTTATTTGTTAACTGGAATAATATTCCGAATTACTTTGTTTGTTTAATACAACCAAGAAAAGCATTTATGCCCCATAAAGTTAGAATAATTATACTATCAGTAGTTGTACTATCAGCTACTTTAAGCTGCAGTAGCAAAGTCTCATTAGATCATTTGCTCTCACCTAAATCTCCCTACGAACAATATGTTTCGTCACTGAACCAGGCTTCATTGGAACAAACGTTACTAGGAAAAAACTGGTTAGATGCGGGCAAAAAAAGTTTGTCTGATTCCCTCTACGTAAATCTACCCCACAGTGAGATTGGCTACTTTACCGATGATCGCCCGTCAGCCATTTCCTTTCGCTTTACGGCTCAAAAAGGTCAATCTATTCAAATTATCCTAGCAACTGACTACAGTGATTCCGTTAAGTTTTTTTTAGATGTATTTGCAGTGGACAATAATGATTTTACCCCAATAGTTTCAGCCGACACCTTACGGAATATCAGTTACGAAGTAAAAAAAACTGGTGTAAACGTGCTGCGGTTACAGCCAGAACTACTGGTAGATGGAGGATATAAACTTCAAATTTTAGCTAAACCTACGCTGAGCTTCCCAGTGTCAGGAAAGAATTCCAGGGCGGTCGGTAGTTTTTTTGGAGATCCACGCGACGGAGGTAAACGAAGTCACCGGGGTATCGATATTTTTGCCCCTAAAGGCACTCCGGTAGTAGCAGCTCACGCTGGAATTGTGACCCCTAAAACCAGTAGTGGCCTCGGGGGTAAGGTAGTTTGGTTATCTAGCTTCAGTAAGAAATTCAACCAGTACTATGCCCATTTAGATAGTCAAGCAGTGACACCAGGGCAACGCGTGAGCCGAGGCGATACGTTGGGCTTCGTGGGAAATACTGGTAACGCGCGTTTCACACCGCCGCATCTTCATTTCAGCATTTATGCTTTTGGCCAAGGGGCCATTGATCCCTACCCGTTTGTAGCTTCCAATGATGCGCGTGGAGAAGCTTTAGCAGTAGATGTTAATTTGGTCGGTAGTGAAGCTCGCATTCAATCTGCGTTAGCTAATGTACGGCAGACTCCTACCACTCAGTCGGCTATTCTACAAACCGCTACCCAAAATACTCCCGTACATATCACTGGAGGTACCGGAAAATGGTATCGGGCGCAACTTCCGGATGGTACTCTTGGTTTTATCCATCAAAGTTTGGTACAATCACTGAATAGCTCAATTGATAATCTACTAGTTACTAGTTCTCACCAACCCTTTAGTACATTGAATCCTAAGCGGCCTATTCTTCAATTGTGGGAAGGGCAGCAAGTGACAGTATTGGGTGTATACGAGTCACACTGGTACGTAGAAACTACTACCGGCGAACGGCTTTGGATGCAGGGTACCTAGCACCTACTATGCCGACGCAGCTTCCAGGGTTTCTACAATGATATTGTGGTTGGTATAGATGCAAATATCCGCAGCAATACTTAGGCTTTCCTTTACCATTTCTTCGGCTGAGAGATCATTTACGTGCTTCTTCAAGGCTAAGGCAGCCGCCTGAGCGTACATACTTCCTGAACCGATTGTTGCAATATCGTTATCCGGCTCCAGTACATCGCCCGTACCCGATAATATTAGAAGTTCCGAAGCATCGGCTACAATCATCATGGCTTCTAGCTTACGCAGATAGCGATCGGTACGCCAATCTTTAGCTAGTTCAATGGCGGCACGTTTCATATTGCCTCCGTAAGAGTTTAGCTTTTCATCAAAACGCTCAATCAGCGTAAAAGCATCAGCAGTTGACCCGGCAAATCCGGTCACAATTTTGCCATTTTGCAGCTTACGGATTTTGCGGACATTGCTTTTAGCTACGGTATTTCCCATAGTAGCTTGCCCGTCAGCCCCAATGGCTATTTGGTTCCCGTGTTTGATCGCAACTACAGTAGTTGATTTTATCTTTTGCATGATTAATTACTTACCAATAAAAAAGGCTAAACAATTTTGTCTAGCCTTGTTGACGAATAAGAGTACGAAATGTTTTAAATCATAATCCGAATTGGATCTTCCAATAATGATTTCAACGTTTTTAAGAATGCAGCACCTACTGCACCATCTACGGCTCGGTGATCGCAGGACATGGTAACCTTCATTAGGTTACCGGGGACGATCTGACCATCTTTTACAATGGGAGTTTGTTTGATTCCACCTACCGCTAAAATACAGGCATCGGGTGGATTCACGATTGCCGTAAACTCTTCAATACCGAACATGCCTAGGTTGGAAATGGTGAAGGTACTCCCTTCCCAGTCTTTGGGCTGCAATTGTTTGTTCTTCGCCTTAGCGGCTAAGTCTTTCACTTCGGAGCCAATATGCGATAGTGATTTGTTATCGGCAAACCGAACTACTGGTACTAATAAGCCTTCATCTACAGCTACGGCTATTCCAATATGAATGTGCTCGTTCTTCCGAATGGTATCGCCTTGCCAAGAAACATTTACATCGGGGTGCTGACGTAAACTAGCCGCCACCGCTTTTACCACCAGGTCGTTGAAGGATATTTTTACTGGGGAGATTTCGTTCATGCTCTTACGAGATTCTACAGCTCTATCCATGTTAATCTCCATGGTCAGGTAGAAGTGCGGAGCGGTAAATTTACTCTCGGCCAATCGCTTGGCAATCGTTTTACGCATTTGCGAAACCCGCACCTCTTCGTAGCTCTCTTCGCCCACCACTTTGGGTAGTTCAATAGCCGGAGCCGAGGCAGCTTCTTTCTTCTCTGATTTCTCAGCAGGTTGTGCTTGAGGTTCGTATTTCTCAACATCCCGCTTCACAATACGACCATTCTCGCCACTGCCCGAGATTTGGGCTATGTCGTAACCCATCTCTTCGGCCATTTTTTTCGCGAGAGGCGATGCCTTGATCCGCCCGTTACTGCTAGACGTATTTTCTTCTGCTGATCGGCTTGGAGTATACGCCGGGGCATCTTTTTCGGCAGCTCCGTTGCTAGACGACTTAGACTCAGCCTTTTTCTCTTCAGGTTTTTCTTCTTTTTTCTCTTCCTTACTACCGCCCGACGAATTATGGGCTTTCAATAATTTCTCATAATCCGCTCCTTCTTCTCCAATCACCGCAATTACTCCGTCTACCGGAACCGAGCCACCCTCATCTACTCCTATATACAGTAGCGTACCATCTTCGTAGGATTCCAGCTCCATGGTGGCTTTATCAGTTTCTACCTCGGCAATAATATCACCAGACTCTACCGAGTCGCCTACCTTTTTTAGCCAATTGGCAATCACGCCCTCTTCCATCGTGTCGCTCATCTTGGGCATGGCAACTACGGTGGCATTTACATCCGATGCGTCTACTTCTTCTTCCGAATCATTATCTTCCGAAGCTTCTTCCTCTGACGAACCTTCCGCAGAGTCAATAGTATCTTCGTTCGCTGAATCTCCGGATTCAATTTCTTTTAGCAGGGCTTCAATATCTTCTCCTTCTTCACCAATAATGGCAATTACCCCATCAACTGCTACTGCTTCGTTTTCCTGCACGCCAATGTGCAGAATTGTGCCGTCTTCGTAGGATTCCAGCTCCATGGTGGCTTTATCAGTTTCTACCTCGGCAATAATATCGCCGGACTCTACCGAGTCGCCTACCTTTTTTAGCCAATTGGCAATCACGCCTTCTTCCATCGTGTCGCTCATCTTGGGCATTTTAATAACTTCGGCCATCAGTGTATTATATTATCGTTTATCTTATTCTAAATCTTACTTGAAGCGTAAGCGAGGCAAATTACTGATGAATCCAAATTATACCAATGCTGAACCTAAAAAATGTTAGATTGCGCATTGAGTTCGGGGTATAGATTGGGATTTTTGCGTAAAATCTTTCGCTACAACTGCATTCTCAACTTAAAACCTAAAGTTCTGTTTCCGATATATTTTCACTTCACAATTGTATTCGCGAAACAATCGCTTACTTTTTTGATTTTCTTAAGAACATTTGTCCTCAACTATTGTATGAATATTCAGGTTATTACCTGATTTTAATTATTTTTGCAGCGATTTTAATCAGGTCATTTAACTAAAGCGTTCTTATCCTCTAATGCCACAGCATATCAAATTAAAGCGCGGATTTACTATCAACTTGGCGGGAAAACCCGAAAAAACGGTGAGCGACGCCCCTCCTTCGGACACCTATGCTTTGAAACCTACTGACTTCATTGGCATGATACGCCCAAAGGTCACGGTAGATGAAGGCGATACTGTGAAAGCAGGCACACCTATTTTATTTGACCGGAAAATGGATTCGGTCAAATACTGCGCCCCAATTAGCGGTGAGGTGGTAGAAATAAAGCGAGGAGAAAAGCGCAAGCTTCTGGAAGTTAAGATACTGGCTGACAAGGAAATTACTCACGAAGAGCATAAGCAGTACTCAATTACTGATCTTATTGCCCTGAGCCGAGAAGAAGCTCAGGAGCAAATGTTGCAGGGAGGAGTATGGCCCCAAATTGTTCAGCGCCCTTACGGAATTGTAGCTGATCCGGCTGATACCCCTAAAGATATTTTTATATCTACTTTTAGTACTAGCCCTTTGGCTCCTGATTACGACATTTTACTCAAGGGGCAGGGAAACTTCTTTTCGGCTGGAATAGAAGTATTGAAAAAATTTACCGAAGGCAAGATTCATGTTGGAATCGACGCTAAGGCTGAAGTTTCGTCGGTATTTTCTGATGCCAAAGGCGTGGTTACCACCAAAATCTCTGGTCCTCATCCGGCCGGAAATGTAGGGGTTCATATTCACCACATCAGCCCAATTAGCAAAGGCGAACTCGTTTGGACGATTGATCCTTACGGAGTAGTACAAATCGGAAAGCTCTTTCTAAAAGGAGTGTACGACACTGCCAAAACTGTTTGCTTGGCCGGCTCTGAAGTAAGCAAACCTCAGTATTATCAAACCTACAGTGGTGCTTGCATTGATAAAATTGTAGAAGGGAAAATTGAGCATCGCAATGTCCGCTATATTTCTGGAGATGTATTAACCGGTGAGAAAATTGAACCCGATGGTTATCTAGGTTTTTATAATCACTTGATATCAGTTATACCGGAAGGAAACGAATATGAATTTCTGGGCTGGATGAAGCCAACGACTGATAAATTAAGTTTCCATAGAGCATTAGGATTACTCTCTTTTCTGAATTCTTCTAAGAAGGAATATGTTCTCAATTCGAACATGAAAGGCGAAGAACGAGCTTTTGTTCAGACCGGAATTTACGAGAAAGTGCTACCGATGGATATTCTTCCCGAATATCTTTTCAAAGCCATTATGGCTGAGGATTACGACGAAATGGAAACGTTAGGATTATACGAGGTTATTGAAGAAGACGTAGCCCTGTGCGAATTTATTGACGTTTCTAAACATGACCTTCAAGGTATTATACGACAAGGAATTAATTTACTTCGAGAGACATAGTTACTATGAACGCTTTACGCAAGTTGTTAGATCAGCAGAAGCCTCTTTTTGAGAAAGGGGGAAAGTTAGAGAAATTTTATTATGCTTTTGAGGCAGGAGAGACTTTCCTGTTTACCCCGAACTCTACTGGGGGCAAGCACGGAACGCATATCCACGATGCCATCGACCTAAAGCGGATGATGATTACCGTGGTAATTGCCATGGTTCCTGCTTTATTATTCGGAATCTACAATGTGGGTCATACCCATTTTCTGGCAGTGGGAGAGTTAGCGGAAGCCACTTTCCTGGATAAAGTCCGGATCGGTTCTCTGGCAGTGCTACCCATTGTTATTGTTTCCTACGCTGCTGGTGGATTAGTAGAAGTTGTCTTTTCTATTATTCGCCGACACCCTATTAACGAAGGTTTTTTGGTTTCAGGGATGCTTATCGCGATTATTATGCCACCTACCCTTCCGCTCTGGCAAGTAGCTTTGGCGGCTATTTTTGCGGTAGTTATTGCTAAAGAAGTATTTGGCGGAACGGGCATGAACGTGCTCAATGTAGCCATGACCGCCCGAGCATTTCTGTACTTTGCCTACCCGGGTGATATGTCGGGAGATGTTTGGTACTATCTAGGTGATAAGCAGTACGCTGATGGCTTTTCAGGAGCAACCCCGCTAGGGTTAGCAGCTGAAGCTGTTGCGGTTGACGGCGGTCAAAATGTAGCAGCAACTTTGGCTGGGTTTCAGGATGGATTATTCACCTTTTGGAATATGGCGGTAGGGCTTATACCCGGTTCAATTGGTTCCACTTCCTTTATTGCCGTGATGATTGGTGCAGTTATTATCATAGCTACCGGAGTAGGTAGCTGGAAAACTATTTTAAGTGGGTTTATTGGAGTCTACGTGATGGGTCTCATTCTAAATTTAGCAGGATCCAATGAATACATGAATATGCCAGCTCATTACCATTTCGTGATGGGTGGAGTAGCGTTCGGTATTGTATTTATGGCGACCGATCCGGTTTCAGCGACCCATACCGAATTAGGAAAATGGATCTATGGCTTCTTAATTGGAGTTATTACGGTGATTATCCGGGTGCTGAATCCGGCGTATCCCGAAGGAATTATGTTAGCGGTGCTATTTATGAATGTATTTGCCCCGCTCATCGATTTTTATGTAGTAGAATCAAACAAGAAAAGGAGGTTACAACGTGCAACAGTCTAATGTTTATGTTATCGCATTTTCCGCAGTATTAACTATTATACTGGGCGGATTACTAGCTTTTTCAGCTATTGGATTAAAGCCTATGCAGGATATGCAGGTGGCTCTTGATACTCAGAAGAAAATTTTGGGGGCAGTAGTAGAGTTGAAGGAAGGAGATGATGTTCCGGCTATTTACGAACAGCGTATTGAATCATTAGTGGTAAACGCGAAGGGCGAGCTGGTGAGTGAAATTGATGGTGAACCAACTGTAGCTGAAGATATTGAAGTAGGTAAGCAATTTAAGCTCCCTGCTGAGGACCGACTATTTCCAGTTTTTAAATATCATGCGGGTGAAGCTGACCAAGTAGATGCTTACATTCTTCCGGTTTATGGCAATGGTCTTTGGGATAATATCTGGGGCTACGTAGCTTTAGAAAACGATCTTGAAACAGTTAAAGGTATTGTTTTTGATCATGCGGGAGAAACCCCCGGATTAGGAGCTCGTATCACCAGCGTAGATGTTCAAGAACGGTTTAAGGGCAAGAAAATTTACGATGACTTAGGTGAGTTAGTGGCAGTGCGCATGGTGAAAGGCGAGACTGGCGATCCTACTATCTATGATAACAATAATGTAGATGGTCTATCTGGAGCAACAATCACTGCAATGGGTGTGAACGATATGCTAGAGAACTATCTTAGCTACTACGCGCCCTACTTGAAAAAGGTATCTGGCGAGACCGTATCTACACCTGGCTCTGAACGTCAGTATTCTGATGTTTAGTGTATATAAACTAAAACTTGTATCTTTGATAGTATTACTTTCGTAGCAATAAATAATATCAAATAATCTGTATTTATGAGTGCTGAAACCGAAGTATTAGACAAGCCCATTGAGAAAAGCGAGCCATCGGAAGCGCCTTTATCCAAACGGCGGAAAAAGATTATAACTGACCCGCTCAATGACGATAATCCTATTACTGTACAGGTATTGGGTATTTGCTCGGCACTAGCCGTTACTACTCAATTGAGTCCGACATTGATTATGGCAATCTCGGTAGTGTTTGTAATTGTGTTTTCCAACTTGATTATATCACTACTAAGAAACCTAATTCCTAACAGGGTACGAATTATTGTACAACTGGCCGTTATTGCTACGCTGGTTACTCTAGTAGATCAGGTGCTCAAAGCGTATTTTTTCGATGCCTGGAAGGAACTTACCGTATTTATTGGATTGATTATTACCAATTGTATAGTAATGGGTCGTTTAGAGGCTTTTGCTTTGGCTAACAAACCGTACGACTCAATTCTTGATGGTTTGGGAAGTGGCTTGGGTTACGCCTGGATTATTTTGGCAGTAGCCTTCTTCCGAGAACTGTTGGGTTCGGCTTCAGTATTTGGCTTTAAAGTATTTGAAGCAATTGGTATTGAAAACTTCCCGACTAATGGAATAATGGTGAGCCCAGTAGGAGCTTTCATCATTTTGGGATTAATTATTTGGGTGCAGCGTACCAAAACCGGTTACGTAGAACGATAAACTTCGCTTACAACACGAACTACAATGGATTTAATTAATATTGCTGTAAAAGCTATCTTCATTGAGAACATGGTACTAGCCTACTTCTTAGGCATGTGTTCTTTTCTGGCGGTTTCTAAAAAAGTATCAACTGCAACCGGACTAGGTGCAGCGGTTATTTTCGTATTGACTATCACCGTTCCCATCAACTGGGTACTTCAAGAGTATGTATTGAAGGAGGGTGCTCTGAGCTGGGCTGGTGAGCAGTTTGCTTCAATAGACTTGAGCTTTTTACGCTTTATCATGTTTATTGCGATTATTGCTGCTATGGTACAACTGGTAGAGATGATTATTGAAAAGGTCTCCCCGGCACTCTATGGTACGCTGGGAATTTTCTTACCTCTGATAGCGGTAAACTGTGCTATCCTAGGTTCTTCTCTATTTATGGTACAGCGTGATCAAACGATTGCTGAAGCGGCAGTGTTTGGATTCGGCTCGGGAACAGGTTTCTTTCTAGCGATTGTTGCGTTAGCTGCTATTCGGGAAAAAATGAAGTACTCTAACGTTCCCGACGGATTGAAAGGGTTGGGAATTGCTATGTTAATTACCGGATTAATGGGTATTGCATTTCTATCCTTCGTGGGAATTGCGATATAAACAATAAATCTTTCTAACTTAAGGTTTTGTCAGTTGTGGCAAAACCTTTTTTATTTTAGGGAAAGTATGAAAAACCGAAGTTTACCCACTTACTTTTTTCGAGGCCTACTTTTTGCCGTGCCGGTAGCCCTTACTATTTATATTCTAGTGGTTTGTATCCGATGGCTGGATAACCTTATTGATATATCTGTTCCTGGCTTGGGCCTGCTTACGATTCTGGCTTCGGTTACCCTTATTGGCTATTTAGCTTCAACCTTATTGGCTGCCCCCCTATTTCGCTTACTTGAAGAAGTACTAACCCGCCTTCCCTTAGTCAATATTATCTATTCATCCTTGAAAGATTTAATATCCGCTTTTGTTGGTGATAAAAAGAAATTTGATCGTCCAGTACTAGTGGCTCTAAGTGACGACCTTACCATTCGCAAACCAGGCTTCATTACCCAGGATAACTTGGCTAAGCTCGGACTAATAGATCAAGTGGCAGTGTATCTCCCTCACTCTTATAACTTTTCTGGTAATTTATTCATTGTTCCTAGCCAGCACGTTACCCCTATTGATGCTTCTAGCACTGAAATTATGAAATTTATCGTATCAGGAGGAGTTTCTGGCTTAGAAGAACACCTAGGTGGTATATCTCATGAGGAAGTATGATTGCGTAGTTATCGGCTCAGGCCCCAACGGGTTAGCAGCAGCTATTGAGCTACAACGCTCGGGCTTGTCGGTGTTGGTATTAGAGGCTAAGAATAAGATTGGTGGTGGTGCTCGCTCTGAGGAACTCACGTTACCGGGGTATATTCACGACATTGGCTCCGCCATTCATCCGCTTGGGGTGGCTTCGCCCTTTCTTAGCCAACTTCCCTTAGCGGATCATGGCCTGGAGTGGGTCTATTCGCCAGCCGCCGTAGCCCACCCTTTTGACAATGGAGTTACGATAACGCTAAATCGTTCGGTAGAAGTTACTGCTGACTCACTGGGAACCGATGCCCAAGCTTACCGAAGCTTGATGAAACCTATTGTTAATAACTGGCATCAAATCGCTCCTGACTTCCTTGGCCCCTTTCGCTTCCCTAAGCATCCGGTTAAAATGGCGGGCTTTGGTTTAAAGGCACTACGCTCTACTACTTCGCTTGCGAATTCAACTTTCAAAACTCCCGAAGCCAAAGGT
>CAKZPJ010000734.1 GCA_937138955.1 uncultured Flammeovirgaceae bacterium
TGAAGCATAGCTATCTTCAGTCCATCTACGATTGTTCAGGAACTGGGCGAATGCTGTTTCCATATCGTCCACCACCCGGTCGGCCGAAGCGGGCAAATTTTGTCCGCTCACTCGTACGGTAGCGTTTAGTTCTTGCGCTAAACTAGCCGTGTTGCATAGAATGATAAGAACGATCAATAAGCTACTATACTTCATATTGTTCAATAAAATTCCAAATATCACGGGCTACGTCTGCTTTATCTTTCAAATTGAATTTGAGAATATCGGTATTTTTCCGATTTAGTAAAGAAACCTGATTGGTGTCGTGACCAAACCCTGCGCCAGCGTCATTTAGTGAGTTGAGAACAACAATATCTAAGTTTTTCTTTTTTAGCTTTTGATAGGCATGGGTAATTTCATTGTTAGTTTCCAACGCAAATCCTATTAAAATCTGCCCCTCTGTTTTGCGCTTACCCAATGTCTGGGCTATATCAGGATTCTTTCTTAAGGTTAACGTTAGTGTATCGTCTTTCTTTTTGATTTTTTGAGAATATTTTTGCGTTGGTGCGTAATCCGATACGGCAGCCGCAAAAATTGAAATATTAGTCTTACTGAATCGTTCTTGAGCCGCTTCTATCATTTCCTCGGCAGTAGTCACCGAAGTTACGGTTATTGCCGAATGATTAATTTCTAAGCTCACCGGACCGCTAATAAGCTCTACCTGCGCTCCTCGCTGAGCCGCTTCATCAGCCAAAGCGTAACCCATTTTGCCCGAAGAGGCATTGGTTAGATACCGAACCGGATCGATTGGTTCTTGGGTTGGCCCCGCAGTAATCAATACTTTCTTACCTTGCAGTGACTGCGAATGCTCAAAAAACGCTGATAACTTCTGAATAATATGCTCTGGTTCGGCCAGCCGACCTACTCCCGAGAGGCCACTGGCTAATTCGCCTTCTTCCGCATCAACAATAGTGTTACCGTAGGAGGTTAATTTTTTCAGGTTAGTTTGCACCGAAGGATGCTGATACATATCTAAATCCATAGCGGGAGCCACCCAAACTGGACAGCGGGCCGAGAGATAAACTGCCGTCAGCAGATCATCACAGTGACCGGAAGCAAATTTAGCCAGCGTATGAGCACTGATGGGGGCTATTAAGAGCAGGTCAGCCCATAATCCCAAATCTACGTGGTTATTCCACTGTCCGGTGGAAAGATCGGGGGAAAACTGGGAAAGTACTGGGCGTTTGGAAAGTGTGGCTAAGGTAAGCGGGGTAATGAATTCTTGAGCCGCTTTGGTCATGATAACCTGCACCTCGGCTTTCTCTTTCACTAGTAGTCGAACCAAAAAAGCAGCTTTATAGGCTGCTATACTTCCACAAACTCCCAGAATAATTTTCTTTCCCTGTAGTGACAAGGTATTATCCTTCGGTATCTTCTACCCGACGATACATGATTTCTTCATTGATAAACTCATCGGTAGACAAGATAGTAGGCTTGGGCATTCTTTCGTAGAATTTAGAAATCTCTATCTGCTCGCGGTTTTCGAATACTTCCTCTAAATTATCAACGGTAGTAGCGAATTCAGCCAGCTTGCCGTTTAGCTCTTCTTTTAGATTCACCGAAATTTGGCGAGCTCGCTTAGAAATGACAACGACCGATTCGTAAAGATTTCCAGTGGGAGCGGCTAATTTATCAGTATCGTGAGTAACGATAGAGGAGTTTACGTTGGGTTTCTTAATCATTATAATAAAAATTAACTGTTATTACTTGCCTTTTGGACTTTAGTCAGACAAGATTCGTAGATGGACTCAGCCCGTCCGACGAACTCGCTCTGTGGATATTTATCAATGAAGTTTTGACAATACTCAATAGTGGTATAGTAACGATCTTTTTGTTTGGAAACAATACTTTGCTCGGCCAACTGGTACTGAGCGGCCAGCTTAAAGTAACTCGCTTCTTCGTTCAGGTCAGAATCTGGATAATCCTTCTGAAAATTGTCTAAGGCGATCATTGCGGCTTCGTATCGTCTTAAATCGTAGTATTGAGTAGCGTTCTTAAAGGCCTTGATTTCCAGCTTCTCCTGAAGTTCGTCTAGAATTGTTTCCGCCCGCTCCTTATAATCGCTGTAAGGATGACGGTTGATGAAACGTTGCATGGCATCAATGGCCTCTTTCGTGCTACTCTGCTCCAAGCTAGGGTCGGGAGACTCCAGATAAAGTGAATAGGCGTGCATAAACATAGACTCCTGTGCCCTATCACTTCGAGAATATGTTTCGTAAAACTCTTTAAAATAATGGGCACTCAAAATATACTTCTGCTCGTAGTAGTGAGCATAAGCATAATAAAACTGAGCTTCTTCCGCTTTTTGTGTACCGCGGATGATCGGTAGAACATTTTCTAGCAGTACAGTAGCTCGATAGTAGTCCTTATCTTCGTAATACTTTAAAGCAGCTTCGTACTGCTCTTCCCAGCTACCTTTCTTTAGCAAACCGCGATACTCGCTACAACTAAAAGAAAGAGCACTAAGCAATAAAAAAACAGTAATATATCGTTTCAAATCGGCGTTTTTTCTAAAGTGCAAAGATAGAGCCTTGTTGCACCAATTGCAACTACCTCATTCATCAACAAGTTCCGGATACGCTATAAACGATGGGAATAAGTCGCTTATTTTCTAATGACAAACTTTTTCGTTGTCACGCCCTTACCATTGAGCTGTAACGTGTAGAAATAAATGCCATTAGGAAGCTGGTCGGTTGAAATTTTGAGATTGGTTTCAGCTTGATCAAGCTGAAGGTTCAGCACTCGGTCGCCTAGAATATTGTGTACACTAATGGTAGCGGCTTGTGACAGGTTGTGTAAGGCGTAATCAATAGAAGCCGTATTTGATACAGGGTTAGGGTAAACCTTGCTAATCTGTAAAGCCTCGTTTGCGAACAGAATTCCGTTTGGAAAATCATCTTTAACGTGGTAACGAAAACGCTCTGTCAGTGATTCTGACGGATTTTCTATATCATAAAAGGTAACCGATAGCTCTCTAGTGAGTTCATCGTACCCCGCGTTGAAATGAATACGTACATCGCGTAGTACTTCACCCGGATGTAGCGTAGTAACTTCCAGAGCGTCAAATTGAGAAAAGCATTCTTCACCAATACAAATAGATGATATTAGATCACTCTTATGGAAAGGGTCATTTAGCTTTACCCCAAGTCGCATGAGGTGGTCGCTATTATTTCTTACTTTTAACTCGGTTTCAACCGTGTTTCCAGTAGCTATTGATTCCTCTAGAATAGGGTCCAATAGCGCAATACTCTGACCAAACGCCAGCGCAGAAAAGAAGGGTGAAAACAATATGAGTAAAAGTAACCGCAATGAACGTTGTTATTCTTTCAATATTTTATAAAAGTAACTGATTTTTTCTCTCATAAACAACTAAAGTCTCAAGATTTGTTACACATCTTACAATCTGATTAAGAAGTATTTCTGATGTGGCCGATCTGTTACTCAGGTCTATTAAACCTTTAAAGAATCATAAACAGACTTATGATTTAATTAGCAAAGAATCCTTTTTTGAGAAATATATTCTAAAAGGTACATTTACAGATTACTTACAGACTTTATTCTTTCAATACTTTTGATTGTACAAAGTCTGAAACAGATGCGTTAGCACACTCAAATAGGGTTTAGCATCTTCCCAACTATACATTACTAACATAGTATGTCTATTATTAAGGGGCCTGGTATTTTTTTAGCGCAATTTTTAGGTGAAAATCCGCCTTTTAACAAGTTAGAGTCTATGAGCGAGTGGGTAGCTGAATTAGGCTACCGAGGGGTACAGATTCCAACCTGGGACTCGCGGGTTATTGACTTAGAACAAGCGGCTGAATCTAAAGACTACTGCGATGATTTGAAGGGAAAGTTAGGTGAGCAGGAAGTTGAAGTAATTGAACTTGCTTCCTATCTACAAGGCCAAGTGATGGCGATGCACCCTGCTTACGAACGGCTGTTTCAACCGTTTTATCCGACAGGGCTGAACGATCAGCAACGAGTAGATTGGGCGAGTGAAGAGTTGCGGAAGACTGTTCAAGCTTCTGTCAACATAGGGACAACCAACATTTCAGTGCTTTCGGGCGGGTTAGCCTGGCCTTATTTGTACCCTTGGCCCCAACGTTCGGATGGATTGATTGAAGAAGCTTTTCAGGAATTATCTGGACGGTGGCGACCATTATTGGATTACGCTCACGAAAATGGAATTACGTTTAGCTACGAACTGCATCCGGGTTCTGACCTTTACGACTGCGCAACCTTTCAGCAGTTTCTGGAGCATACCACTCAGCATCCGGCGGCGGGTATTACCTATGACCCTAGCCACCTGCTGCTTCAGCAACTTGACTACCTAGAGTTCATTACCATTTTTGCCGACCGAATTAAAGCTTTTCATGTGAAGGATGCCGAGTTTAATCCCACTGGTTTACAGGGAGTGTACGGTGGTTATAAACCGTGGAAAGAAAGAGCCGGAAGGTTCCGGTCGCTGGGTGATGGGCAGGTAGATTTTGGCCGAGTTTTTTCCTTGCTGACTGAGCATGGCTACGATGGCTGGGCTATTTTAGAATGGGAATGCTGCGTGAAAAGTCCCGAGCAGGGAGCCAGGGAAGGAGCACCATTTATTCAACAACATCTGATTGAGGCCACCTCCCAGGCTTTTGATGATTTTGCTAAAAGTGAAACCAATCAAACCATGAACCGAGAAATCCTCGGTTTAGAATAAACTTATAATTTTACTTGATGATCGACACCAACCAGATTGAAGAACTAAAAAAGAAAGCCGTCGGAATTCGTCGGGAGATCGTTACGATGGTGCACCGGGCCAATTCTGGGCACGTAGGCGGTAGCTTGGGTGCGACTGATGTTTTAGTGGCTTTGTATTACCACCTAATGAACCACCGACCCAATCAGCCCGATTGGCCGGATCGGGATCGTTTTGTTCTATCTAAAGGACACTGTACTCCGGTAATCTACGCGATTCTGGCTGATTGTGGTTATTTTCCTAAAGAAGACTTAAAAACCTTTCGTCGTCCTGGCTCTCACCTTCAGGGGCATCCGTATCAACCGAAAACGCCCGGTATTGAAGCGAATACGGGTACGCTAGGACTGGGTATTTCTACTGGACTGGGTATGGCTTTAGGAGCGAAGCTTCGCGGTCAGCAGCACTACTACTACATTATGTGCGGGGACGGAGAAATTCAGGAAGGACAAGTCTGGGAGGCCGCCATGTTTGCCAACAAATATAAGCTAGATAATGTGATTGGGTTCGTAGATCGTAACTACTTGCAGACCGACGGAAATTCCGAAGATATTATGCCACTTGATCCGCTCGCTCCCAAATGGGAAAGCTTCGGCTGGAAGGTATTTACCATCGATGGACACGATTATCAACAGATCGTTGAAATAGTGGAAAATGCTAAGCAAGAAACCCAGCCAGTGATGATAATCGCGAATACTACCAAGGGCAAGGGAGTTTCGTTCATGGAAAACGAAGTGAATTGGCACGGAACTCCGCCCGATAAGGAAGCCTACGAAAACGCGCTAAAAGAACTGACTCATGGAATTTAAGCAAACCCGCCAAGGTTATGTAGATGGCCTGAAAGAACTAGGAAAAAATTACGATAATCTGGTAGTACTGGACGCCGATGTGGCCAAAGCCACCAAAACCTACGAGTTTGAAGCCGAGTATCCTGATCGTTTTTTTAATTGCGGAGTGCAGGAGCAGAATATGCTGTCGGTGGCGGCTGGCCTAGCATTGGAAGGATACATTCCTTTTGCTTCCACCTTCGGAGTGTTTGCTACCTGCCGGGCGGGTGACCAGATGCGAAACTCTATTGCCTATCCCAAACTAAATGTGAAAATTGGAGCGACCCACTGTGGAATCAGTACCGGGGGCGATGGCGCATCGCATCAGGCCAACGAAGATATTGCCATCGCCCGGGTCTTCCCCAATATGACCGTACTGGTGCCGGGCGACTACGAAGAAGCCAAGCAGGCAACCATTGCCGCTGCGAAATATCACGGTCCGGTGTACCTCCGGTTTGGGCGGGATTCTTATCCGGTAGTAAAAGAAATTCAACAAGATTTCACCATTGGCAAGGCCAAACTGCTACGCGAAGGCAGTGATATTACGATTATTACTACCGGAATTATGGTCAGTGAAGGATTACAAGCGGCGGATGCGCTAACCCAAGAAGGATATTCGGTACGAGTGCTGCATTTACCTACGGTAAAGCCGCTGGATACCGAGGCTGTGATTGCTGCTGCTCAGGAAACCAAAGGAATTGTCACTGCCGAAGAACATTCTATCATCGGTGGGTTAGGCGAAGCCGTCGCCGGAGTAGTTTCTGAACATCACCCTTGCCCAATTATTCGGATAGGTGTACAGGACGTTTTCGGTGAATCTGGTCAGGCGGATGAACTATTGGATTTGTACGGGTTACGAGCCAAAAATATTGTGGAGGCGGCTAAGAAAATACTTTGAGTGTTAGAGTGCGAAGTGTTATGGTGTTAAAGGGTTATTATACTCATATAAACTCATTATATACGCTCAAAACACTTGAAAAATCGAATACTCAGCACTACATACAATACCCTACCATAACACTTTGCACTATAACACCCTAACACTACCCAACTATGGAAGCACTCATAAAATACGATAAAGGCTCTGGAAACGTAGAACTACGTGAAACAGAAGAGCCAGAGCAAGCAACTAACCAAGTGATGCTTGAAATTGCCCACTGTGGTATTTGTGGTACTGATTTACACGTGTATCACGATACGTTTCGGAATTACCCTCCGGTAATTTTGGGGCATGAATTTTCAGGAAAAGTGGTAGATATAGGCTCGGAAGTGAAAGATGTACAACTGGGTGATACATTTAGTGTGCTGGGAGCTACTGCGGTACGATGTGGCAATTGTGAATACTGCGAGCGAGGGGAATTTATGTTTTGCGCTAACCGTCGGGGAATGGGTCACGGGGTGAACGGAGCCTTTACCAAGTACGCGGCAGTTCGGCCCGATCAACTGTTTAAAATTCCTGTAGGAGTATCAATGGAATACGGGGCTTTAGTGGAGCCGTTGGCGGTGGCGGTACACGTGGTGGAAGAAGTGGCTTCTTTCCGGTTAGGCGATGTAGTGTTGTTATCGGGACCTGGGCCAATCGGATTACTCTGTCTGAAAATGCTGCTGGCTCACGGACTGAAAGTGATTGTAGCCGGAACGAGTGAAGATGATTTGCGGCTGGAAATGGCTCGGAAGTACGGTGCTGCTCGCACGGTAGTAGTCAATCAGGAAAATTTAGCGGAGGTGATTACCGAGGAAACGGATGGACAGGGCGTAGCTTTGGCTATTGAAACCGCCGGGGCGGAAGCCTCAGTACAAAACTGTATGCAATCATTGCGTCCATTGGGCTATTACGTGCAGGTGGGCCACTTTGGTCGTGACCTGCTACTCCCTTGGGATTTGGTAGCTTTTCGGCAATTGCAGATTTACGGATCGGTAGGCTATACCAAAGAAACCTGGCGACGAACCATGCAAATCCTGGGTCAGCAAACACTAGATTTAAGTGATGTTATTACCCATCGGTTTCCGCTATCCGAATGGCGCAAAGGCTTTGATCTGATGGAAGAAAAACAGGCCGTAAAAGTACTGCTTAATCCTTAATCAATGAGATTCACTGATAAAGTAGCGATCCTCACTGGAGCCGGAACCGGCATTGGTTACGAGATAGCCCGCCAATTGGTACAGAAAGGTGCTTCGGTAGTGCTGAACGATTTGGATGCTTCACTGGCCAATCAAGCCGCTAATGCTATTCAAGCGGAAGGAAAAGGACAGTGCGTAGCTTTTCCGGGAGATGCCAGTCAGGTAGAATTTACTCAGCAGATTGTGAAAGAAGCGGTGACGCAGTTTGGAAGGGTAGATATCGTAGTTCCCAACGCGGGAATCACCATGTTCGGAGATTTTTTCAGCTTTAAGCCAGCGGATTTTCAGAAAGTACTGGACTTGAACTTACGAGGTGGTTTTTTTCTAACCCAAGCGGCCACTCGGCAAATGCTCAGTCAAGGGCAAGGCGGACGAGTGTTGTTGATGTCGTCGGTCATTGGCGTGCAAGCTGCTGCTAAGTTGACCGTCTATGCCATGACCAAAGCCGCATTGAGTATGATGGCGAAGAACTTAGTGGCTGAACTTTCCCCGCATCAGATTACGATTAATGCGTTAGCCCCCGGAGCTACAGTGACCGAACGTACTTTGCAAGAAGATGAAAATTACGTAGAAAGTTGGAAGGGGGTAACCCCAACCCAGCGGCCCGCGGAAATATCCGACATTGCTCAAGCCGCCCTGTTTTTTCTTTCTCCGGAAGCTTCTCATATTACCGGACAAACCTTGGTGGTCGACGGTGGTTGGACGGCTACCAGTCCTTTTCCTTATGATAAGGAAGTTTAGTGAAAAAATTGCTGGTATCCTCGAATGAGGCTCGGCATAGAAGGTTTTGCGAATTCCGAGGTTTCAAGCGGGAGACTCCGGAATTCGCTTCGCTCATCCGGAGATAGGGAGCATTTTTAGCAGACTAGACTAAGGAATAGCTGGAATGGGTACGGGTTTTACTTCAATGTTGATGGGTGGCGGACCGGGGACATCAGGAGGAATGTAATTGAATATGGTTTCTAGCGTTGGGCGTTCTTCTATTCGCCAAGCAAACCCGTCTAGTTTGGTTTCTTCGGGAGTAATCTCGTGGGGAGGAATAAATTTTCCTTCCGGCTTCACATCAAACTTAATACTGCTCAGTTCATTTTTATCAAAGAAAATATAAATATCGCTACAAAGGATGCGGTTCATTGCCACGATAACCGAATCATCCTGAAGCGGAAAATAGATGCTTTCGCCGTTGCCGTGAACGTTGATATTGGAGATATTTCCCTGATCAAAGTAGGCTTCCATATCTCGCCCTTTGATCTGATTGAAGTTGCTGAGCGTATCGGTAGAGACCACAAAAGAATTATCCGTAGCATTCATCTTATGAATTTGCCCATTGAGTAGCTCAATATTAATAGAATCCGCTTCAATCTGGCTACCCTGCGCCCACAGCACCGGATCCTGATAGAAAAAAAGCATAGAGTCCAGAAGGTTATACGCCAGCGAGTCAGCAATACCCTGAAGATCAGAACGATAGATGCGAACATTAGGATAGGCTAAGATCCGTTCATTGGCCGGAATAGAGTCTTCTACACTCACCAGCGTATCGGCAGCTAAGTACAAAGTATCACCTTCCATCACTTTCTTCATTACCGGATTACCGTATATTTTGGTAATTCCCTCTTCCATTTGATAGAAAGCCGAGTCACCAATAATAGTGATGTCCTGCTCTTTAGAAACCATCTCTACATTGCTGGTCGCATTGTATCGTTTATTCAACTCATCGGCAAACAATCGGTCGGCACTAATTAAGTACGCATCAGTCTCGATAGTCCCCAATCCAAAGATAGACTGCTTATCGGTGGTACTGATTTCACTACCAGCTTTTGCATTGAGCTGAGTGCTATCCTGAGAAGTAATCACGGTTGGCCCTCGAGTATAAGCAACTTGAGTAGCCGTATTATACTCTAGCGTATCAGCTTCCAACGTATATTCAGGATTGACAAGTACTACACTATCTTTAAAAGCCGCTAGATTGGTAGCCGTTCGGTAATTACCCAATCGGCTGGTTAGTACATTGGTGGTATCTACCAGTTTGCCTCCGTTAAAGTAATAAGCGATATTATCGGCCAGATTATAATCGAGGAAATCAGTATAAAGCTTCATACTGGGATCTTGGTAGACAACATTATCGCGCATTTCGGCTATTTTATTATCGCCGTCGTAACGGAGCTGACCGCCGGTTACCACAATAGTATCCCCTTCTTCTATTCGCACAATGTCGCCGAATACTTCGGTAAAATTCCGATCTTGGAAGTAGATCACCGAATCGCCAAAAATGCGAGTGTTGCCCTGCACTAGCTGAACGTCGCCAATAAGCTTACGATAACTATTCCCAGCTTCATCCTTGCCTCCCGTTAATCGGTCAGCCTGCTCAATTTTGATTTTGCTCTGACCGAAAGCTGGTGCCAAACTAATAGCTAAAAGCAAACCAGGGAATACCGCGTAGCGTAATAAATTCTTCATCCTATTTCGTACCTTACCATAGCTAACGGCAAAACCATTGAATTCATTTCAACAAAAGTTTCGCAAATATACGAATGAACAGCAGTTGTTCGAACCAGATGACCGAATCCTGCTATCGGTGAGTGGGGGAGTGGACTCATCGGTGCTATGCCATCTGTTTTCGCAGGAGCATCAACACTGGGCTATTGCTCACAATAATTTTCAATTGCGGGGCAAAGAATCAGAGCGAGACGAAACGTTTGTTCGGCAATTATCTGAACGGTACGGGGTTCTTTTTTTCAGTAGCTCGTTTAACACCCAGGTTTTTGCCGAAACCCAGAAAATATCAACCCAAATGGCGGCTCGCCACCTTCGTCGAGAGTGGTTTACTCACCTGGCTACCGATGAGGGGTTCGTCTATATTGCCTTAGCGCATCATCACAACGATCAACTGGAAACTGCTCTGATGAATTTAGCCAAGGGCAGCGGAATTGCTGGACTGCGAGGCATGCTACCCAAAGCTGGCATTTGGATTAGACCAATGCTATGGGCTTCTAAAGACGAAATCCGAACTTATGCTCAAGAAAATCAATTGAGGTGGCGGGAAGACCGCAGCAATGCTGAGGACAAGTACCAACGCAACTGGGTTCGTCACCACATCATTCCGGCCTTGCAAAAAATCAACCCGGCACTACTAGAAACTACTCAAACTACTTTTCAGCGACTACAGGAAGTAGAAAATGTTTTTCGGGATGAAGTAGAACGTATTGAAAAAGAGACTATTACCCGAGAAAATGATACTAGGTTCATCCAAAAAGAAATCTTACTGAAACATCCGCAAGCAACTTCTTTACTGTTAGAATGGATTTCACCCTACGGATTTACCTGGAATGATGTGCAGCAGATTATGAATGCTCTTAAAAGCAATAGTCAACCTGGAAAACAATTCTTCTCAGGTAACTATTGCCTCTGGATTGACCGTAAACAATTAGTCGTTACATCTCAAGATTTTATATCCGAGGTTTTTACTGAGCACCACACAGAACAAACCACAGAAACCCCTTTCGGGCAGTTGCAAGGTAGAAAGTTGGAAGGGGTAGTTTATCAAATAAAGCCAGAAGCTAAAGTAGCAGCGTTGGCCTACGAAAAACTTCGTTTTCCGCTTCAGATTCGCCAATGGAAGCCGGGTGACATATTCCAGCCATTGGGCATGAAGCAGCGCAAAAAGGTGAGTGATTTTCTCATTGACAGCAAAGTGCCTCGCTACATCAAAGAACAAACACTGGTGCTGCTTTCGGGTGAAGAAATAGTGTGGGTGATTGGTCACCGACTTGAT
>CAKZPJ010000735.1 GCA_937138955.1 uncultured Flammeovirgaceae bacterium
GAATGTATCCCTGGCTGAATCCCGCACAGATAATGATCAGTAAGTACAGGAATCCGGTCAGTCGATAAGTTTTCTTTTTCATTATTGATGTTGTTAAATATGAGATCATTACTCACTTTCATTCTTGGTTCTCTTTTTTTCGGTGGCTTCGTCTTTTTTGGTGTACTCGATCGCAACACCGATGGCTATTCCTAGGCTCAGCCACAGACCCAAATTGTCCAGGGCAATTCCCAGAATGGTTCCGATAACTACCCCTAATAAGATTCCGGATACTTGAATATTTTTCATAGTTGTAAGAATTTAAGCGGTTAGAATGACTACGTTTCCTCTTTTGTGACCGCCTTCGACGTATCGGTGGGCTTCGGCCATTTCAGCTAATGAATATACTCGGTCAATTACTGCCTTGAGCTTCCCCTGTTCGACTAATTCTTTTAGCTTTAAAAGTACTGCTTTGGGAGTGCGAGGAGTGCCGTGGTCAATAGAAAGATACTTTCCCTGCTTGTCAATCGCCCGTTTACTCTTTGCTTTGAGTACCGAAGATTTGCTGTTGCCCACAGCGTCTATCACATACTTATACGTCTCCAATTGGGATGCAGCGTTGCTCGCGGTGTAATCAATCACCTTATCGCTTCCCAATGATTTTACTAGCTCAAAGTTCTTGCGGCTGCATACACTGGTGACCGTAGCTCCCGCATTTTTTGCCATTTGTAAAGCCATTGTACCAATACTTCCGGATGCTCCGTAAACAAGCACTTTATCGCCCTTTTTGATGCTGGCCTTGTTCATCAGATGAGCGGCTAGTAAGCCACCGTAGGGAATGGCCGCCGCTTCTTCGAGGCTGATGTTGGTCGGCTTTAGAGCAAGGTTCCAATCTTGGGGTAAACAGATATACTCCGCATAAGAACCAAAACGATGTTTCGTGGGCGACATGGAACAGTACGCAAACACCTCGTCGCCCAAATTAAACTTAGTGACATTTTTTCCTTTACCGGTAATAGTACCGGACACCACCATGCCTAAAATTGGGTTTCTGGGCTTGCCAAAGCCAAATGCTAGTTGAACAATAAGCTTATATATGACAGGGGCATTCAAGCCGCGAATCAGGACATCACTAGCCGTTACCGATGTGGCGTGTATCTTAATTAAAACCTCGTTGGTTTTTGGTTGAGGTTTTTTTACCTCTTGGAGTTGCAGCACTTCCGGAGATCCGTATCTGGTCGCTACTATTGCTTTCATTTTGGTTGTCATGGCTTTTAAGTTTTAAGTTCCTGACAAAGGAAGCTGACTTGGAGATGGTATTCGTTCGGATTATCAGTAAGAGGTTCGGATTTATAAACCCGGACGGTACCCCTGGCTACATCCTGCACAATGATAATGAGTAAGTATACGAGTCCGACAATGCGATACGTCTTCTTTTGCATAACACTATATTTAGGCAGTGTAGATGACTATATTCCCCTTTTTATGTCCTTGGTCCACGTAGCGATGTGCCTCGGCAATGTCTTCCAGTGCGTATGATTTATCAATAACCAATTTGATAGCACCCTCTTGAATAAGGTCTTTGAGCAAGTCTAAATCCTTGATTCGTTCGTGTGGGGGGCGCAAACCAGTAGCGGCAATTAGGGCTTTCTTCTTACCAAATCCCGCCGTGCGAATTACATGAAGAAAGATCCCCAATTTGATACCGGCTGCCAGAAAGCGGCCTTGCTCCGTCAGCGAATTCTTGCACCGCGGGAAGGTGGTCTTTCCGACCGCGTCAAAGATAATATCGTACGTCTGACCATTCTGCGTAAAGTCTGCCCGTCGGTAGTCAATTACGTGCTGCGCCCCTAGCGAGCGAACCAACTCCAGGTTGTCGGTGCTGCATACGCCGGTAACCTCGGCTCCGTAGTAGCGGGCAATTTGTACGGCACTTGAACCCACACTACCGGATGCCCCGTAGATGAGCACCCGCTGTCCCCGCTTGATTTTTCCTTTATCGCGCAGAAAGGGCAGCGCGGTTAGAAAGCCATCGCAACAGGCGGCGGCTTCGACGAAGGATACATTGGTAGGTTTGCGGGTGAAAACACCATCTTCGGGCAAACAAATGTACTCCGCATTGGCTCCAAACTCCGGTCCAGCCGTACCGAAGACTTCGTCGCCCACTTGATGCTTCGTTACTTTGGGGCCGATGGCTTCAATCACCCCGGCCATCTCTTCCCCCAACCGGGTAATTTTAGGCTTTCGTAAGCCGGTGAACAGCCGGGAAAAGTAAGGTTTACCCTGCCGGAAGGTGCATTCGGTTGCGGTGACCGTAGTCGCACGAATATTAATTAGTACCTCGTGATCGCCCGGTACTGGCCGGGGCACTTCCACGATTTGGAGTACCTCCGGGGGGCCGTAAGTGGTGTATTCAATAGCTTTCATTGGGTGAAATAAATTAAGGGTGAGTAAAAGTTGATTTACTAGACTTATCGGCTGACGTGCTGGTGGCGGTCAAATCTGTGTCGGAACCTTCTCTCTTTCATCGCTGAGAAAAGGCGAGTAGTAGGGCAACCGCTCCCCGAAGCGTTTGAGGTAAGGGGGTAGGTAGAAGGGATTCGTACTCCTTCTTGATCCGTTAGCAGTTGGTCGAGGGTTTTGCTTTCGGTAATCATTGTTCTGTTGGTTTTAGATGGATAAATGAAAGACGTTTGTCTTACTTTCTGAAGCAAAACTAGCAGTTCCGTTGCGCCCAAGCGTCCGCAATTATAAATCCGAACCTATTAGACCTCATTAGGAATTTTTGTTTATCACGCGCGTACGCGCACGCGGTCGGAAAATTTTCCTGAACAGGTCTATTGAAATTAAATCCGAACAAAGAGGCTTATTGCAACCTTTGAAGGAACTGGCGAGGGGTAATTCCGGTCTCTTTTTTGAAGTAGGTATTGAATACCGTCTTAGAGTTAAACCCACTATCGTAGGCCAGCCCCAGAATTGTGAGGTGCGCGTTACCCGGGTCTTGCGCCCGCATTTTGAAGGCTTCCACCCGATAATGGTTGATGAATTCGTTAAAGTTACTACCCAAACCCTCATTCAGCAGCCACGAAAGCTGATTGGGGTGAATATCAATTTGATGAGCTAGTAAGCGTAAAGAAAGCTTGGAGTCTAAGTAGGGCTTGTCGTTTTCAAGATGGCCCAGTAGCTTTTTACGGTAGTTTGCGAGCGACTTTTCGTCTAACAACGACTTCTTTTTTCTACTAGTATTACTGGAGTTAAGTTCCTCAGTCGAGAAGAGCTTCTGCTGAAATGTGGCGTAGCGGGTATCACTTCTGAGAGGATTTACCAGCGGATCAGCGTAGCGGATCAGCAACAGCGGAGAGCGATTTTCTACCGCCTGTTCAATCCACCGAAATGCCGCATCTAGCTGCGAAGTTTGACAGTAGTACAGAAACAGGTATACATCGGCGGTGAAACCGTCTTCACTATTGATCTCTTGCTGCAGCTTAGCCAGGCACTCATCGGCTTGTTCTTGATTGCCCTTGAGGGCGAAGGCCAACAGTTCTGACCCAATCTTCTCCGCCGGAATAACTATTTCCGGAGGAAGGCCATCGTAGTAGGTAACGACCTGATCGAGTCGTGCTAACATCAGTAAACAAGCCACTTTTATAGCGTGACTGGGGATATTCTTCGGGTTCTGCTCCAAACAAGCCTCTAGCTGAACAATAGCTTGGTCATAATCGCGCTGCATGTAGTGAAAATACCCCCGGTAGAACTTGGTTTCTGCCGACAAGGGATCAACGCTGCAAACTGCATCCAGATGCTGACGGGCGGTATTTTCCTGGTCGGCGAGCAGGTAGAGCAGGCATATCAGCTGTAGCGACTCCACATGGTTCGGGTTTAGCTCCAACGCACGCTTAACTAGTGAAAGTGCTTGGCTGAAATCTCCTTCGGTAAAAAAAGCCAGGTTGGCCAGTTGATAATACGCGTCGGGTAAGTGGTTGTTTATTTCGAGGGCCTGCTGCGTTAGTTGCGCGCATTTTTCCCAACCCTCCTGATAAGAAATAAATCCGCAGGTAGCTAAAAAGC
>CAKZPJ010000736.1 GCA_937138955.1 uncultured Flammeovirgaceae bacterium
TATTCAACCACAAATTCTCGTTTTCGGAAGGTATCTGTCACCTGTGTGGTATCGGAGAGATCAATAAGTTTTCCTTGAATTTCCATAGGGTTGCTCGGGTTTAGTGCTTTTCAAAAGATTACAAAAATGTGGATTCATTTTGATTTAACCAACCCGGTTACTAATATTCGATTTACCTGAGGCAGTTTCTGCATGTAAGAAGTAATATGTACTATTTCTACAGCTAATAGCAGAAACTACGTTCAAATAAACGATCATAAAGGAAACTAACCTTTCCAAATAATCATTTTGCATAAATAAGCCCGCCAGTGCTTAAAAACAGGTTCAGTTTTTGATAACTGACTAGATGAGATGCTTCTTGCTTACTTGACCAATAAGTATACTCATTGCGCGTTAGCAAAGAACCAAGATAACTTCATTGTGTTATGACCCTCGATTACATTATTCTTTTCTTTTTATTCCTATTGGCCCTCACGCTAGTTTTGTTAAAGATTATTCGCGACGAGCGGCAAGGCCGGTCTAACAACGATGGTGGTTTGCCATTTGAGTGGGACGAACCAGAGCTTGATTTACCGCCAGGGGTTGTTCTTCCGCTGGGTGGACCTGTGCGGAAACCCGACGAAGATCCGGTTTTGGTTTCTTAATAGCTAGCTTAGGTTGCTTTACGAAGTACCATCTGCTGCTGATCAGACCTCGCTACTTTCTGATAGAAATCGAGTAATTTATTTGAGCCATTAGAGGAAACGTTCCTTTGTTTCGCTGGATTTTTCAGATATATACAATTTTGCCTTGGTCTACGAACTACGCGACTATACAGAGGCTAAATGAAGTAGTTATTACCAAAGTATACTGTGCTAATATTGATTACTTTTAGGATTGATTTCATGTACTAATGTAGATTTTTTAGACTTGAGTTACTGCTACTCAACTCGGTTATTAACTTTTGATTTCTGCTAAATAGTTGAGGTAAACTTTTTTTATTTTGGTCTAGTTAGAACGCCTTTCCTCAATCTACTACAACCTACTCGGTAGTGACCCCATAAGCTCAGAAGTTAATGGATATCAAGATTTTGACGATGATAGTCAACTGATTGATTTGCGTGATTTCAATGGAAGAAAGAAAGGTATACAAGCGGCCTGAATGATTCTTGTCACTTACAGAACTAAAAAAAAGAATAGCCGTAAATCTTATTTAGTAACGACTACAAAGTGCTTTTTGCGGAAGTGCTGCAGATGCAGCCATGCTAACCCTACTGAACTTAGAACCGATATATAAAGAGCAGGTACCCAAATATCGTGCAGTAGTAGGGCAATAGTGAAAACTACCCAAGCTGCCCACATCCGTTGAGCTAATCGCCGTCCGCCCTCGGGCTGATCATATTCACGACAATCACGTTTGTGAAAATCATCTTCATGATGAGTAGCTAGGTAGACCGCTAGACCACTTAATAGAATAAACCCCCAATCTAGATATTCCCAACGGTTAATCGCAGATTCGGACACTAATCCGTACAAAATACAAAGTGGAACTAGCAAGCAGTGTACAATACACAAGCTAGCACTTACAATTCCTAATAGGTCGGCTTGTCGGGTCTTCATAGTTACGCAACTAAGTTGCAAGTTAGTAAATGCAACGCAATTGCAGAAAATAGGTTCAAGAATTTAATGAGAATAGTTTAGTTCTTATTTATTAGCTCGAGTAGTCAGAAAAAAACTGATAGCGTGAATATTGCTATAAATAAAAAAACATAACAATCAGCGCGACAAGCACTGGACCACCTAATCCAACTAATATACCTAGCAACCGAAAATCTGACTGTTTTAAATAACCGGTTGAAAATGCAATAGCATTAGGTGGGGTGGAAATGGGGAGGAAGAGCGCCGTAGAAGCTGACAGCCCAATGACTAACGATATAATTAAGCTATGGTCGGGTAGAAATGAGGAGCCTACCGGAATTAGAATACTGGCAGCAGCAGTATTACTCATAATATTCGATAGAAAAGTTGTGAGCCACCCCATGATTAACAGCATCACGACTATGTTATTGAATATAGGAATGCCACTAACAATATGATTCGCTAGGCCAGTATCGCTGATCACCATACCTAAAGTCAAACCACCCGCTACAAGAATAAGCGTATCCCAAGGAAGTAGACGAAGATCCTCAGCTCTAACCACCCCAGTTACGGTGAAAGATACAATAGGTAGGAATGAAACAACGGCTACCGGAATACTATGCAAAGTAGAGGTAAGCCATAGCCCAACTGTTAAGGTAAATGTAACAACGACAATGACTCTATAGCGGTATTGGGTTCGTTGAGAAATAGTAGGAGCTGCTGCTCCTATTTGTAATTCCAAACGCTCATACTGCGTTTTGTAATGGTTCTTCAATACGAACCAAATTACTATAATTGAGATAAAGGCGATGGGTACTCCAATCAGCATCCACTGCGAAAACCCAAATGTAAGCCCTTGGCTCTGAATAATACCGAGGGCAATAGCATTAGGTGGACTACCAATTACGGTACCCATACCGCCTAAAGTAGCCGCTGCTGCTACTCCTAGAAAGACGGCCTTCACTAGTGGATCCTTTCGGTCTACCTGTTGAATAATTGGGGTAAGAATAGCTACCATCATGGCGGTGGTCGCAGTATTAGACATAAACATACTGAGCACCGCAGTGACGAGCATACAACCGAGTAAAATGTTATACGGACGGTTGCCAAAATAGTGTAAGACAAACCGAGAAAACTTTCGATCAAAGGCTGTTACCTGTGCACCCATTGCCAAAAAAAAACCACCAATTAGAATCCAGATAATGGGACTCGACCAGGTACTAACGTATCTCTCCCAGTCCTCAGAGACTATCATTAGATCAATGCTATCCAGAAAATACATGGAATAGCCAATTACCAGTATACTGACAGCAAAGGGCGGAATGGCCTCACTAATCCACAGTCCGGCGGCAAATAGTAGTAAGAATAAGGCATTTACGGCTGATGTAGACATAGCGTCTGACCGTAGCAGTTGGGTTAATACAAGAGCTAGTAACGATACCCCCAGAAAAAATGATACTTTTTGA
>CAKZPJ010000737.1 GCA_937138955.1 uncultured Flammeovirgaceae bacterium
GGAGCCGAAAATGTACCACCGGTGTCCCCCGTAATTACAGCTACCGGATCAGTATCTGTCGGGCAATAGGGTGAGCCAGCGTAATTAAAGCTGGCATCGTCTCTACCGCTAATAGTTAAACCGAAAGTGCTGCTGGAAGGACATGCTCCCGAAGTAGTATAGGTGATTGTATGAGTACCTAGAGGACTAACTGATAAATTGACCTCGCCTGTCGCATTATCAACAAATACTAAACCAGAGAGGTTGCTGAATATACCTCCAGAAGTAGAAATACTATTAGGTGTCGGATTACTCGCGTCCTCACAATAGTTAGCACTAGTGTAGCTAAAACTGGCATCGTCAATGTTATTGATAGTGAATGTGATTGAGGCAATATCCTGATTAGTACCATTGTCTACTTCGGCGAATAATATGTCACCGTTGGCTACTGTATAGCTAGTTGGAGTTATTATGGGTATAATCGGATTGCCAACTGCTGAGGTATCCTGGTACCAATTCACGGTATGGCTTACCCCTCCGGTTACACTCGCGTCATATGTTGTTAGATCAACCGTAGCATTACCGCTACCAAAGCTATCTTCACATACCGCTGGAGTTTGATCAAATACAGTAGGACAATAGCCTTCACTAAAACAATCGCCATCGGCACAATCTATTTGTCCATCTGAATCATCATCTATACCGTTATTACAAATCTCCTGGGCAGTGGCTACCCCGCTAACCCACCATAGTAGAATAAAAATAAACTGTTTCATAACTAAAACATTTATAAGAAAAGTGCAATTATTGTTCTATAGAGAAGCATTACAATAACATTCTTACTCAGAAAAGTACATGACCAGCTTGGAAAGCAATAAAGTGAGGTTTTTTACAACTTTTCTCTTATTTCTTGGGTCTATTGATTATCCAATAGAATAGGATTAGATTGGCATTTTATGCAACCATACGCCTCAATACGATTATTTTTTACGGGCTTTCTCATTCTGAAAATCGCTACTTTTTCGTTTGGACAATCGGTGGAAGATGTAGTTATTAGTCGCTCCGCAAAAAGTAGTAGCCTTACAAGTTGGATACAAGAAGTTGAGTCAAACCATGCAGTTCGCTTCTTCTATCGTCCAGAGTGGACTGACTCTATAGTGGTTTCCCAGTCGTTCAGTGATACTCCGCTTACCGAAGCACTTTCCACTATTATTCAAAATACTGACCTGTCCTTTACTACCTACCAAGATTATTACATCGTATTGCTTTCTACTGCCCCCCTGACCACTCGTCGCTCTACTGCTGATTCTGACAACCGCCGAGTCATTATTGGCGATTCTCTACTGGCTGACGGGCAAACTGAAGCAACCGTAAGCGGTTATGTTCGGGAGGGAGGTACCGGACAAGGTATTGCCGGAGCGACAATTTTTTCGCGAGAAACCGGGCAGGGTACCTCAACTAATGCTAATGGTTATTACAGTTTTTCAGTATCTACGGGCAATTATGACTGGGAAATCACCTCATTAGGTTACGAAACCGAGGAGAGAAGGGTACGGGTAACTTCTAACGGGTCATTTTCGGTAGATTTGTTTGAAGAAACTGCTAGACTAGAGGAAATTACAATTACCGAACAAGCAGAAGATAATAATGTAAGCGGCCCTCAAATGAGTGCGAACCGCATGGATATTAAGCGAGTGCAGAAGATGCCTGCGTTTTTGGGCGAAGTAGATGTGATCAACGCTATTAGACTGTTACCAGGGGTAAGTGTGGCGGGTGAAGGGGCAGCAGGCTTTAATGTTCGGGGTGGCGATGTTGGACAAAACTTAGTTTTACTGGACGGCATTCCAATCTATAATCCTTCTCACTTGTTTGGTTTTTTCTCGGCCTTTAATGCTGATTTACTACGCGATGCTACACTATACAAAGGTGGCATTCCGGCTCGGTACGGTGGGCGAATTGCTTCGGTGCTGGATATATCAATGAAGGAAGGCAACTTGCGTAAATTGAAGGTGAGTGGTGGAATTGGGGTTGTGGCCAGCCGATTATCTGCCGAAATTCCCATTGTGAAGGAAAAGAGCAGTCTGATTATTGGGGGACGAGCCTCGTATTCTGACTGGATACTAAACCAAGTAAGAGATGTTACGCTTCGCCAAAGCGAGGCATCATTTTACGATGCTAATGCTAAATGGACCTATCGGCTCAACGAATCCCACAAAATTGGTCTGACTGGCTACTTTAGTAATGATAACTTCGGTTTAGCGGATGATGCCACCTATCAGTATCAGAATATTGGAGGGGCTTTCCAATGGGACTACCTAATCTCGCAGAAGTGGCTTTCAGCTCTAAGAATTACGCAATCGCGCTACCGCTACCAGATTGGCGATTTGCAAGACAGCGTATCAGCCTCCCAGATTGATGCTGGATTCGATCAGACGGGTGGTCAGTGGAACCTAAACTTCTTTCCTAACAAAAATCATGAGATGAGTGGAGGGGTTGAAGTATCTCGTTACCAGTTCTCACCGGGTGATCTACGTCCAACGGGAGATTTTTCACTAGTTGCCCCGAAAGAACTAGCAATGGAACAAGCCTGGGAGTTTTCTGGCTACTTAAGTGATGTGTATCAGATTAATCCGTTTTTAACATTAACAGCGGGACTGCGCTATAATTATTATCGCTACGTTGGTCCTCGAGAGGTATTTAACTACGCCGAAGGCCGACCGCGCCGGATTGGTTCTACAACCGGAACTACCTCTTTTTCTGAAGGTGAAACCATTGTTACGTACCAGGGTTGGGAACCGCGAGCCGCCTTACGGATTGGACTCAATGCCCGAAGCAGTATCAAGCTGAGCTACAATCGCCTTCGGCAAAACACCCATTTAATCTCCAATACTGCCAGCGTTACTCCTACCGACATTTGGAAGTTGAGCGACCCCTACATACCTCCTCAAATTGGCGATCAGTACGCGATTGGCTTCTTCCGAAATGTGTTCAACAATGCCATAGAAGCATCCGTAGAAGTGTACTACAAAGATATTCTGAACTTGGTAGAATACCGAGATGGAGCCACTTTGCTAATGAATAACCAATTAGAAGCTGATTTGCTGATTGGAACTGGACGAGCTTACGGAGCTGAACTGCTAATCTCAAAGAATATCGGACGACTTACCGGTTGGCTAGCGTATACTTACTCCCGCACGTTGCGTAAAGTAGATAGCAGCTTTCCTGAAGAGCGAGTGAATCGTGGGGAGTGGTA
>CAKZPJ010000738.1 GCA_937138955.1 uncultured Flammeovirgaceae bacterium
CGTAGCCAACCTTCATCTTCTTCTAAGCGAGATTTATCCGGACGCGGACCCGTAAACCGAGCGTAGCCTTTCTCTATGCACCAGTAGTTGTAATACATAATCTCGTCACCACCTACTCCGGTTATACCAAAAGCTCCTAACGTGATTACTACCGCACTGGCCGGAAGTTGAAACTGAAGTCCCGATAGCACATCTTCCCAAGATAATGCGTAAGATGTGTATTGTAAGAAAAATAAAGAGGTAAAAGTGAGCAAGGTGAATAGCCCAATCATCACAATGGCAAACTTCTCAATAAATTGGTAGTAGCCCTGAAAGATGAGCAATGCGGCTAATATAGCGGCCAGAAATGCCCAAACGGTGGTACTCACTGCTGGGAAAGCAATATTTAGCGTAAGGGCAACGCCTCCCACTATTCCCCCCACTTGCAGTAATTTGAAAATCTGAATGAATAGCCAAACCCAAAGTGTCCAATTAGTACCTTTCAGTCGGGGGCCAGGTAGGCGATTGAAAGCCGCCATTACGGTTTCACCGGAATAAATGGCATGTTTGCCAAATTCTAGTTGTAGCGTAACTTTTACTAGGCAACTCAGAATGATAGCCCAGAACGTGATAAAACCCACCTGAGCTCCCAAAGCAGTAGTAGCGATCAGCTCCCCGGAGCCAACAATAGCGGCCGACAAAATAAAGCCGGGACCAAGATTCTTCAGCGTTCCACCAAACGTCGTTGGAGGCTCCCGAATGGCTTCGGGCTCAAGTACATAAGGATTGTCAGTAGTAGTAGCGATAATTAAGGGGGTATGGAAAAGGTAGAACGAAAACGGAGGAAAAATCACCATTGTTCAGTATTGCAATGACCGTTATCCATCCTCCGTTCTTCTGTTCAGAATTATTGATGTTGATCTCTAAGTAGGTCGTTTACGGTTTTTACCGGATTGAAAGTGATGATCGGCACTTCAACGAATATGGTGTTCCAATCGGCCATGCTGCCATTCCACAAACCGGGTAATTCCTGAGCTTTCAGCTCTCTTCCGTCCTTTGATTTTTTGGAGATAAACCCCGCCTGAGTATTGATATAATTGGTAAGATCGAACTTTTCATCCCGATGATTTTTCATAGAGCAGACAATATCTACCGGATTAAAGTGGGTAGCGTTTTCCCACACCGATTGTTGCTTCGGATTATCCATATTGATCTGAGCACTTTCTACAATTTGTAGCGAAGTAGAACCATTAGGATTTACCGCCCAAAATGGTCCACCCCCAGGTTCACCTTCATTTTTAACCATACCACAGACTCGGATTGGCCGATCTAGTGCCCCTTCAATGAACGCTACTTTCTGAGCGCCATCCATGGAGCTAAACACTTGGGCGGGTAATACACAGAGCTGATCTTCTACAAACTCGCGCATTTCCTCTAGCTTATTCTCTAATATTTCTTCGGATTCATCGATCAGATGAAGGTATTCAAAGATTTTTTGCTGATAGTTCAAAAGTACTCCGCCCAGTAACTTCTTATTATGAAAAGTTTCGTCTTTTAGGCGATCCGGTACTACGTTATCAACGTTTTTGATGAAAATGAGGTCAGCATCTAAGTCGTTTAAGTTTTCAATCAAAGCACCGTGTCCGCCGGGTCGGAATAAAATCTCTCCGTTTTCTTCTCGAAAAGGTTTGTTGTTCATATCCACCGCTAGTGTATCCGTAGAAGGTTTCTGTTCGGAGAAAGTAACGTAGTATCGTACTCCAAAATGTTTTTCAAAATGCCCTTTTACCTGGGCGATATGCTCTTCAAAAACTTTTCGGTGTTCGGGCGAAACGGTAAAGTGTAGATACACATCGTTATTCTGATTGCGAGTGTAGTTGGCCCCTTCTACCAGATGTTCTTCTACCGGAGTGCGGGAAGAAGTACCGTAACTATGGAACTTTAGCAGTCCTTTGGGTAGGCTACCGTAGTTGAGACCATCTTCGTTCAATAAGCTATCTAGCACCTCCACATAACGCCGCTGCAAAATAGCTTCGTTAAGCCCTATCTCTTTTCGCTGGTGTACCTCGCTTAAGTCATCGTAGAAAGCAAAGTTGTGGATTTGCTTAAAAAATTGGAATACTTTTCGTTGCTCGGGATCGCTTATTAATTGATCGTACTCCGCGTCGCTACCGGAGTAGCTTTGTTGAAACTGGAACAAATGCTTAAACATCCGACTGGCTGCCCCGGAAGCCGGGACAAATTTAACAATCTTTTGAGCTGAAGCGGACGCATCGTAGCTTTTGACGTACTCGGCCGAAAGCTCGTCGCTAAATTTGAGGATGCCATCATTAATAGTCGCTGCCTTAACAATTTCTAGGTCAGGAAACCCTTCCTGAAAGTATCGGACTTGTTGTTCGGCTACCTCGAGGTTAGTGCCGCGCTGTTCAAATTGGGCTTTATCTTGATCCGTGAACATAAAAAATCTGGTTAGTTGTATGTTTGCAAAAATAAACCTACTGGTAGAAAAAACTACGGTAGCGCACTAAAAGTACTAACAATTAGCGGTTCTGCCAATGAATACCGGGAGAGATGGAAGACCGGAGACCAGATTCTGGTGACCGGAAAAGGGGGATGATTGGCAGGGAGTTAGGACTTAGCGTTAGAAGTAAACCCCAATCCTCAAGCTCCTAGCCATTGAACAATCAACAAAGATATGATTTACTAAAAGCAGCTTCTTAGGTTATTTTCGCAATAGTTGCGAGATTGCGCCTCCGAAATAGCCGCTTGGCTAGACCCTTTCAACTCGTACGTATGCAGGCAGTATCATTCGTTCTTCTCTATCCACTTATTCTACTTATTTCATACAGTCCTCTTTGGTTATTGTACAAAATCTCAGACGGATTTTTCGTGATTGTTTACTATGTTTTGAGATACCGCAAATCGGTCGTGTTAACGAATCTTAAAAATTCGTTCCCTGATCGTAGCGAAGCAGAAATTAAGGCAATTAGCCGGAAGTTTTATCGCTACCTCTGCGATCTTATTATGGAATCGTTGAAAACCATTACTTGGGATGAGCAGCAGGCGCGAAGCCGGGTGACGATGAAAAATGTAGAAATGCTCGACGCGCTTCACGAGCAAGGAAAGAGTATTGTCATAGTGATGGGCCATTTAGGAAATTGGGAGTGGGCTGGGCCGGGCTTCTCACTAAACTGTAAACACCAGCTTTATGTGGTCTACCGACCATTGGTAAACCCCTACTTTGAAAAGGTTTTTAGCCGCTCCCGAACTAAATTCAGTACTCAGATAGTTGCAAAGAGCAATACCTTGAGAAGTATGGTGGCTAATCGGAAAATTAGTAGTGCTACGGCACTGATTGCCGATCAAGCTCCCCACCCCATTAACTCGGCCTCTTGGATAGATTTTCTTAACCAAGATACCGCTGTTTTTTCCGGTCCGGAGAAGATCGCCAAAAAGTTGAATTATCC
>CAKZPJ010000739.1 GCA_937138955.1 uncultured Flammeovirgaceae bacterium
AAGAATCAAAGCTGTATTTATCATTTAAGTTAGTTTCAACTTTAAGACTTTCCATTTCCGGGAATGAAAAAGGCCCTTTATAATCGGTAGCCGGAGCTCCGTAGCGCGAATTGTTTCTTTTGTTTTCTTTCTTCGGAGCAGCGGGCAGCTTAATAGCAACTGGTTTGTTTTTTTGATCTCCATTATCTACTACCACTGAATACTCTAGCTGTCCGTCTAAACCAATTTCTGCATCAATAGCTTTACGGAGTACATAAACGAAATGCTCTTCTAACCACTCATAGAAGAATTGACTAGGCACCTGAATGGTAAGAGTCTTATTAGCTAACCGTAGGGGCTTAATAGGGGCGAACCAAGTATTAAAGGCTTGCTCACCCACATGTTCACGGATAGTTTTAAGACAGTTATTCCATACAGTGACCTGATCTTCTTGCATCAGTAGTAAGTTAGATCGCATAAGCAAGTAGTGTTATTAGCAATTAGTCTGCCATCATTAAGTCTTAATTAAATCAATAATTAAACACTAATGATGTGGCTTTTTCTGTGAGGCGTTAGTAAAGGTTGGAAAAAAAAAATAAAGAAAAAAATGACTGAGATATTGACTTAGATTATTATTGGAAATCTGCAAATTATAGATTTGCCCTGAAGGGTGATAATCCCTAATTACGGTTTTAAGAGTAGAATGAAAGGTATGGGGGTAATCGCCTATGTATCAGTTTGGAAAGGGTGTAAAGTAGGACTATTACTATAGAGTAAATTTAAAATATGCTTCGTCCTGAAAAATTCATATGCATAAAAAATTTAAAAAAATCAGCCACAAAAATGCAGATTTGTTAGTTGGATATTAAAGTAATTATTTCTGCAATGGGTCAGTAAAAATGGTAACAATTTGATAATCTTGGATTTAGGAGAAACTGCTATTTTCTAAAAATTCTGAGGGCAAAAATACAGTAGGAAACCTAAGAGGCTGACACCCAGTTAAATCATAAGTAAATCGGTGACTTATCTATATGTTTGACAAATTTCAACCCAAAACGGATCAGGAGTGGATAGAGCAGGCAAATCGAGAGACTCATAAATTTGACTCTATTTCTTTTCCATATACATTTCAATTAGAAAGTTTGAAGCTGTCGGCTATCAATACTAATGCATCAGAAGATAGCAAGCAGTTAGTTGAGTATACTATTTCAAAAGAATCAGCTCATTCATTAACAAGTTTAATGCTAGCCGAACAGTGCGGGGAAATTGAATTTGAGCGGATGTTTAAACTCGGTTTAGAAGATATTTTCTTGACACTAGATCAAGCTCAAAATGACCAGTTTATCGGAAAGGTGGATAGTTCTTCAGACTTACAATCGGTAGCTATTACCTATGATTACGGGGATAGTAAAAGAATTGTGCCATTTATTGAGAGCTTCGTAAAAGAAAATAGACTTAGCCTAACTCTTTACAACTCATCAGCAGTTAATCCTGAGTCAGGTTTAAGTAGCCAGCAAATTGCCGATTTGACTTCATTAATCAATAAACACAATAATAACATCCAACTGCTAGGTATTCGGGGGGATATACTGGGAAATCGTGGAGCTACTGCTGTTCAAGAATTAGCGGCATCTTTAAGTTTACTGGTAGCTCAATGGGATAGTCTTACCAAGCAAGGAGTACTAATAACATCGTTAGTATCGCAGACTGAGCTAGCTCTAAGTACAAGTGGGGAGTTTTACTTTGATATAGTCAAATTCAAAGCAGCGCGTATACTCGTATATTATATACTAGATGCTTACGAGTTGGCAAATACTGATCCTTATCAGATTAAAATTCGAGCTATATCTGGAACCCTGAATAAAAGTTTATACGATCCAGATGCAAATCTGCTCAGAAATACTGTAGAATCACTCGCGGCAATCGTTGGCGAGGCAAATATTATTTCTTTAAGAAGCCATGATTACCGCTACCGTCAGCCTACCGAATTTGGGTCAAGAATGGCAGCTAACAGTCAACATTTGCTTCGGTATGAGGGAGGTCTTCATGAAACTAAGAATCCTGTCGACGGCTCGTACTTTTTTGAGAAGTCTATAGACGATATGGTAAAGCAAGCTTGGCAACTATTTTTGAAAATAGAAGAGGGGGGAGGATATTACCAGTCAGGTTTAACCGATGCCACTCAGCACTTCCATCCAAATATCAGAAAGAAAGAGCAGGAATTATTGCAGCAAAAAAAAGCAGTAGTAGGAGTGACTCGCTACGTAAATGTTCAGGAAAAAATAACTAATGATCAGGCGGTTGATTATCAAAACACACCCTCACTGATGGGGCATTGGGAAAATATTCGCCGTAGAGTAGATGATCTATCAGAAGAACAAAAGCCCTCTGTGGCTATTTTAAGCCATTTAAGTACAGATAACTTAATAGTTAGAAAAGAAATAACTTTTGTTATAGATACACTAACAACATTAGGATTGCATAATATTACTGTGGAAAACTCTCTAGAAGCTATCCTGAGGAAGTGGCTACCGGATATTTTGATTTTCTGTGGAGATGACGCCTGGTACGAATCACATTTGGCTGATACCACCGATCGTAATGAAATAGCTTCAGTACTTAAAGTAGCAGTAGGCCAAATGCCGTTATTAACTGAGCTACGGCAAAAGAAAATGTTAGGTGCGGTTATACACGCTCAAGCTGATCTTGCCCCTTTGT
>CAKZPJ010000740.1 GCA_937138955.1 uncultured Flammeovirgaceae bacterium
CTTTTTCAAACACTTTGAGAACGTGCATCCTGAGTTCTATAAAAGATTAGATGAACGGTCGTCAGATTTAACCAAACAGGATAAACGGGTGCTAGCCTATATAAAAATGCGTTTAACCTCTAAGGAAATAGCTCAGTTACTGGGAGTGAACTACGAGAGTGTAAATACTAGTCGGAACCGTCTCAGGAAAAAACGGAATTTAGCTAAACAGGAAGAATTAGATGCTTTTATAGAAAAACTATAATCATACGTACTGCTAAACAGCCTCTTTTGCTTCAGCGAAGCTATAGATATGAGCCATAGACATGCGGTCATTCAGCCCCTTTGCATAGTGGATTTTGCGAATAATTAGCTCTTCGTCCAGTAAAAATTCGGCGGGCATCGTATTGATGGATTCTCCATCAGCCATAGGGTGCATTGGTAAACCTTTTAGTTTGGCTCTAATTGCAGTTTGAATAAAAGAAGTTAAGTGACTCTTCGCCGATTTTGTAGCTGAGCTTTCTATTCCGTAGGTCTGGTACCAAACCTTTTCCGGGTCAGAGATTAGGGGAATAGGCGAAATTTCCTGGTGAAAGGTACTCGACAGTAAAATGCGCTCTTTTGATTCAAAAAAGAAGATCATTTCCAGATTTTTAGTTTTCAAATCTTCGCGCTCCTTCTGCAAAGCGTGCACTCGCAGGTTGCAGAAAGGACAGCCGGCATGCCGAAAAAAGCCAATAAAAACTCTTTTCCCCCGATATTCTTCCAGATTAATGTTGCGCTGGTAGACATCAATCAACTCAAAAGTGGGTGCACTTACATTAATCGCTAGTGTGGTATTATCAGATACAGTTGTATTCATACTTTCTGCTAATTATAGTATTGCTAAATCTTCCAAACGGGTATTGCTATAGTTGCTTAAGCCAGATTATACTAACCAGAAGCTTACTGATAGTCGCAATAATAAGCTGCTCAATTTGATAGAAAATAGCAAGCAGACAACTTCGCAGCGGTGTAACTTTTTGTACTATATAATGGAGAAATAGCCATAAATATGCAGAAGTAATAGTAGTCAATGCACTCGTATTATGGAAAATGCATCCATTTAATTACCTGATTAGTATTAATTCACCGAAGATTGGTATAGATATTCAATAGACAAATCGTTTGTGCATGGTATTTCTACTGGAGGTACTATTATTATCCCTCACTTTGCGTAGGTTATACAATATATAACCAAAATATGAGATGATAAGACGACTATCTACTTTACTACTCAGTTTATTTCTTAGCTGCGAACTCTTTGGGCAGGTTTCCCTAGAGGCAGGCCAAAATATTTTGCAGGGTGATGGCTCCGGCGACCAGCAGTGGGGGCCCGACATTGTTTTGAACGCACGAAAGATCAACGGCCAGCCGGGGCGTGTAGCATACGAGAACCAGTTTACCGACGATGGTTTTGGTGTGGCTGGTGGTCGCTGGCTACAAATTGATTATTATCAAGACTACCAAGGACAAGCCATTAATGCCAGCGAGCAGTTTATTATCAATTTCCAGACTCCAGTAACGAACGTTATTCTGGAGGTAGGACAACTCGATCCGAGAGAAGGCTGGCGACGTGCCCCTGATCGAGCGTGTAACGAAACAACCGGGCGGCAGAAAGTAGACGAATCCGGCAAGTACATTGCTTACGATCAGAATGGTCAAGAAGTTGGCTCAAGGGAATTGCTCCCCGAAGAATCTATCTGAGGACAACTTCCTAATTCGGCCGGAGGGTTTCAATTCGATACTGCACCCAGTAGTGTGTCCATTACTAAAATCGTATTGGAAGCAACGCAATGGGGCGGGGATAAGTTTGGCTGCCCCAGGTACCGTAACAATTATCCTGACGAGCATACTAACGATAGTGTCAATAAGGGAAATAACTCAGATTTTAGCGTTGCTGGAATTAGCTACGAGCGAGCGAGTACAACGACTAATAACCCGCCTCAAGCGGTTGATGATAGCCAATTTGAAATTAGAGAAGATATAGGCTTAACGGGTATTGATTACGCAACGCTGCTTCGCAATGATACTGATGCTGATGGCGACCCGCTACGTATTGTGGGGTTTGATTTTAGCGGTTTTCCTGGTACGATAGAAAATAGAGCGAGTAGAGAAGATATACTATTTATTACGGCTACTAATTTCAACGGTCAAATTCAGTTCTCATATACGATTACCGATGGTCAAGCTACGGATGTAGGAACCGTTACGCTTACCATCACCGATGTGCCAGATGATCTGACAATCGGTCAGGATGGACCATTTGATACTGATAAAAATACGCCTATTACTATAGCGAAGAGCGACTTGTTATTT
>CAKZPJ010000741.1 GCA_937138955.1 uncultured Flammeovirgaceae bacterium
GTTATTCCGAGGACCACTATCATTAACCATTTAATCCAAAGCCGGTTCATAGGCGATTGTTTTTTGCTTTTCTTTATCAGGAATAGGAACAGGTCGCCCCGTCTCAGGATTGACCGCCACCATTACGGTAGAAGCTGAAAAGAATAATCGCTCATCAGCTTCGTCGGTAATCATGTTCTCAATCGTTACGCTACTCTTACCCAGCCGAGTAGTTCGCATACGCACTACCGGTTGTATCCCCGGAGTTAGCGGAATTTTAAAATTCATTTCGGCGTGAGCTAGCACCAGTGCTATATCTTCTGAATCTGACTGGTTTACTTCCCGAAAATACGCTATCCGAGCCAGTTCCAGATACGTTAGGTACACCGCATTATTAGCATGACCGAGCATATCCATATCGGAGTAGCGTACCTGAATAACGTAGCGAAAGCGGTATTTATTGATATCGTCTAATGAAATCACTACTCAACAATAATGGTTACCTTATTCATTCGCTTGGCTACCAATGAGTCGGTTTTAATACCGGCACCATAATTATTTAAATCACCCTTCTCCACATTTAGGTAATACTCACGAGGCTCAATACCGACAAACTTTGCCCGACCTTTACCGTCAGTATATGCAGTTTCACCTACCGGATTGGTTTCTTTCTGATAGTCTTCTTTACTGGTAAATAGCTGTATCTCGGCCCCTTCTACTACGTTACCAATATTATTGCGGACAGTTACCTGTAGCGAGGTTTTCATAAACTGAATAGGGCTACTATCAGCATTAGGCACACTAGCCGAGGGAATATTCTGACAGCTCATAACTACCATGATCGTCAGGACTACGGTTTTTTTCAACATTGCTTGGATATTATTTGAATAATAGTTCCACATAATCAATCGTTTGGTACGTAAAATGGTTCGTAGTATGCAGCGTGTTATGATGCGAAAGCATTATAGTGCTCCTGTTTTTTACGAAAGATTGATTTTCCAAGCACCATAACACATTAACACTTCGCACTATCGTAAGATGAAAAAACAACTTCACCTATTAACTTACCTCGTAGCGTTATTACTTCCGTCAATCCTTTGGGCGCAAAGCTACCCAAAACTTTCCATAACTGAGACAAAGCCCACAACAAAATACTACCATCAGTCTACAGCGGAGGTAGAAGCTAGAAAGACGTACCAGATACAACCCACCCTTCCGTTTACGGGTTTATCTTTTCGAGCCGACCTAGGAGTTGCATGGACGGATATGTATGTCATTGTCAATCAGGATACTTTTCGGGTGCAACCCGAAGAACATGAGACGGAAGACTTACCGTATAGTCAGAGCACACTATTAGTGTTTGATCAGCCATTTCAGGAGTTTATACTATATACTGGAGAAGTAAAAGGTAAGCTCACAGTTTCGCTTTTCAACGCCCAAGCCCACAAAATACCTCAACCAGCCCTGCGCCAAGAACGATTTACGGAAGATGATTTGCTCTGTGAAAAGCCGACATTAATTACTCAAGAGGAGTGGCGTGCGGGTTTACCGCTTCCCACTTACCAAAGAGCCACTACCCAGGTTAATCACGTGATTATTCATCATTCGGCTACCTTCAACTCATTGACTGATTATGAGAATGTAGTACGAAACATCTATTTGTTTCATACCCAAGACCGGGGTTGGTCAGATATTGGCTACAACTTTCTGGTTGCTCCCGATGGGACTTTATTTGAAGGCCGCAGCGCGGGTGGTCAAAACGTAGCTGGTGATAATATTCGGGGAGCACACTTTTGTGGCCGTAATTCAGGCACAATGGGGGTTTGTTTGCTAGGCAACTACAATACTGCGGTTCCCACCGATACGGCGTTGGCTACTATCGTGCGAGTAACTAGCTGGAAACTGAATAAAGAAGATTTAGACCCACTAGCTACTAATTCTCATCCTACTAACAGTAACTTAGGAGTAATTGCGGGTCATCGCAATGGTTGTGCTACTGAATGCCCGGGTGAGAACTTATACGCCCGCTTGGAATTCATCCGGATAAGTACCGAAGAGCAGCTTGCTAAAGAATGCCGAGAAGAACCAGAAGAGCCGGAAGAACCACAGGTATTTAATATTTATCCCGTACCCAACGATGGAACCTTAACAGTTTCCCTCCCGCAGCCAGATTCAACCGTTCATTTAGATATTATTGATCTGCAAGGAAGGACTTTATCACTTCCGGTGGTTATTGAAGATGAGGATCAATTTATCGTTCAGACCCAACTTTTGCCTGCGGGAAGTTACATTTTACAGATAACTACTTCGCAAGAGGTGCTCACGCGGAAAATACTGATAGAGTAAATGATAAGCGTAAAGCTCGATTAGCTGCCTTGGTCTTCGGTAGCAAATAAATGAGTAACAAAATCATCGAAGTGTTGTGCATCCTGATATAAACGATCAGAATAGAAACTAACCAGCACTTTTAAAAAACTGGGGCGGTTATCAATAAATACTTGCGAAAGAGAGACATTGCCAAATTGCTGATCAATCGGTCCCTGTTCCATGCTTTCTGCTGTTATCGGTGGTTTTAAATAGTAGTGCTCGGTAGTTTCTACGTAGTTAGACTTTTCTTTGATACGCCGATCTTTATTCACCAAACGGTATCCGAGTAGCATCACGCGGTCTTTCAGATACTCGAGCAAGTACTGAAAGTGCTTTTCTTTAATATGAGGATGGTAGGTAATAGCAAAACCATTGGCCGTAGGCATATTGAGAATATGCACATCGATATCCGAGCGGATATTGGTTTTTTTGTAGTAATACGCTTGGGCTATTTTCTGGAGTAGCTCAGGTTGCTCATCATTAATTTTCCAGTGTTCATACCCTTTTTGATCTTTTTCGCTACGATGCATAACTTCACGCACCTGGGTAGCTAGACCATTCTTCGCAGGAAAAAGTTTTTCGACAATTTTGTCAAAAAAGGACATAGAGAATTAGTTAATAATAGGTATAAAAGTGTTATCGTTCTCAGTTTTGAGTTCATAAATACGATACAAAATCAAAACACTCCGAACATTAACACTATTTTCTAAGATACAACTAACTTATACGTTCACAGTTATTGATTTACTATGAAACAATTATTTTTCTCAATACTGATAACCACGGGTGTAGCCTGCACTACTGCCGAAGAGTCTTCTAATACTATGAATATAGATTATCCGCCTACCCAAACCGTAGAACATACCGATGAGTATTTTGGAGTAGAGGTAGCTGACCCCTATCGGTGGCTAGAAGATGACCGTTCGGAAGAAACCGCCGAATGGGTGGAAGCGCAAAATGTAGTAACCCAGGGCTACCTAGAAAACATTCCGTACCGCGAGGCCATTGAAGAACGGCTAACCGAATTGTGGAATTACGAGAAGTACGGCACTCCTTTTGAAAGAGGTGATCGGTATTACTTCTTCAAAAATGACGGTCTGCAAAACCAGAGCGTAATGTACGTACAAGACAATTTGGAAGCTGAGTCAGAAATATTTTTAGACCCAAATAAATTTTCATCGGATGGAACCGTATCGCTGGCAACAGTGAGTTTCACCCAAGATGGTTCGCTACTGGCCTACGCTATTTCCGAGTCAGGTTCCGATTGGCGCAAGGTGCTGGTAATGGACGCTGCTTCACAGGAGATTGTGGAGGACACCTTGCGGGATGTGAAATTCAGTGGTATTGCTTGGAAAGATAATGGGGGCTTCTTCTACAGCAGCTATGACAAGCCTACCGAAGGCAGCGACTTATCAGGAATCAATATGAATCATAAGCTATACTACCATCAGTTAGGAACTCCTCAGAGTGAGGATCAATTAATTTTCGGGGGCGAGCAAATGCCCCGTCGTTACGTAGGTAGCACCGTAACCAAAGACCAGAATTTCCTGGCGATTACTGCCGCCATGGGAACCACCGGAAGAGAACTCTACATCAAAGATTTGCGCCAACCTACCAGTGAAATAGTGCCTGTCGTTGAAAACTTTGAAAACAATCACTCAGTGGTGTACAGCGAAGGTAATATGCTGTACATTCTTACCAACTTGGAGGCGCCGAATCAGCGATTAGTGAGAGTAGATGCCACTCAGCCTACGCCCGAAAACTGGGAGGATGTGTTGCCCGAGAAGGATTACGTACTGCGGGGAGTTTCCTTTGCCGGAGGGAAGCTGTTTGCCAATTACCTTAAAGACGCCTCTACTCGGATTGAGCAATACGATTTAGCCGGGAATTTCGAAAGAGTAATAGATCTACCTACCATTGGTACCGCTGGTGGCTTCGATGGGGAAGCGGATCAGGAAACGCTATTCTATGCTTTTACCTCCTTTACCTATCCTACTACTATTTTCAGCTACGACGTGGCTTCTGGAACCTCTACAGTATTTAAGCAGCCCGAACTGGATATTGATCCAGAGGATTTTGAAACCAAGCAGATATTCTACGAGAGTAAGGATGGCACCAAAGTACCGATGTTTATCGTCCACCGCAAAGGGATGGAAATGGATGGGCAGAACCCCACTTATCTCTATGCCTACGGCGGATTTAATATCAGCCTTACTCCCAGTTTTAGCGTAGTACGCCAGTATTGGTTAGATAACGGCGGAGTGTTTGCTATGCCCAACCTACGCGGCGGCGGAGAATACGGCGAAGCCTGGCACGAAGCGGGAATGCAGATGAACAAACAAAACGTATTTGATGACTTTATCGCCGCTGCTGAATATCTGAAAG
>CAKZPJ010000742.1 GCA_937138955.1 uncultured Flammeovirgaceae bacterium
GCCTCAAAATCCGTTGTTTTCGCATCAAATAATTAACTCAAACAGCTTCTTAGTACTACTGATTGTTTGATCCAAATCGCAATTAATCCTAGAATTTTAGCAATGGCTAAAGGGTAGATCAGATACGTAGAGGAACCTAGCGACTGGAATGCTTCTTCAATAGTGTTATAGTTGAAGAAATAGTTAAATACTGAGAAGATCATCAGCAAAGTAAATAGATTAAGTGCCATGTAGTAGGTAATTTTTTCGGCTTCCTACAGTTGTTAGGAATTCCCCATAATTACGTGCACACTACTGTTGTAGCTACATGATTAACAGAAAATTGGAATTTAATAAATGCCCTGATCAGGGTGGCGAGCAGTAAAGCCTCGGTATTGTTTCTTAATAAACTCAACATCCTGGTTTATATCATCGGATGGGTAAAATGGCTCCATAAGGATACCTGCTTCTTTCTTAGCATAATCTAGGTAGCCGAGCAAAATAGGCACATTAGCTTGTTTAGCTACGTGGTAAAATCCGCTTCGCCAACGCTTAGCATACTTCCGGGTTCCTTCAGGAGTTACTAAAACAATTAAGTGATCACGCTCATCGAACAGTCGTACCATCGCATCCACCATACTTTCTCGCTTGAGTCCTTTTTGCTTTCGATCGATAGGTATTGCTCCTAATGCTTTAAGGATAATACCTACCGGAGGCTTCATCCACTCTTTCTTAATAGTAAATCGAACTGGTATACCCATAAGCCTCAGCGCTGAAAGCGCATAGAAAATATCCCAGTTGCTAGTGTGCGGAGCGGCAATCATGACCCCTTTTTTTATATGCTTTGGAAAGTTCTTGTTATAAGACCAACCAGAGATACCCAAAATGATTTTCGCAATAATTTTCCACATGGCTAGTAGGTTGTTGATTGTAGGTTTAACCAAAAGCGGGTAAGCTCCGCTTCCAAGGATTTGGCATAATCGTACCCAATTTGGAATATTTCGTCTGCTTTTCCCAACTCAAAAATTTGATAGGTCTTTAGTGCCGGAGGTTCTATAAAGAAGTCGCAGTACTTTCGTCGAGAGTATGAATTGGCATTAATAGTTAGTAAAAATGTCCTCTCAAGCATAGTTTTCATATTCATCACCTGAAAAGAATCATCAATCGGGTTACAATGGAGACCAATAATTTTATCGCAAGTGCCGATTAAAGCTTCAGCTGGGAAATTGTTTAACAACCCACCGTCTACGTACAGCCTTCCATTTACCGAGGTAGGTTCAAACATAACGGGAATGCAGGTAGAAGCCATTAGCGGACGGATGATTTCACCCTTAGCGAAATAAACCGCCTTTCCCTTGTACAGATCCGTGGCGTTGATAGTTAGAGGGATTTGTAGCCCCTCGAAAGAATTTTCAGTAAGGTACTTTTTGTACAACCACTCAGCACTGTCCATCTTTAATAGACCCGTTTTACTGATGGCCGGACGAATTAGTTTAAAAAAGTTAGTTTCGTTAATAATTTGCAGAATATCATCAGGAGAATAGCCACTGGCGTACATGACTCCAGCAATGGCTCCTGAGCTACTTCCAGCAATAGCATCTATCTGTACGCCAATTTCGTCCAAGACCTTTAATATGCCTAGGTGAGCAATACCTCTTGCCCCACCACCGGAGAGTACTAATCCTAGTTTCTGGCGACGTGGTTCCGCTTCCTCTGAACTTTTCAGCATAGTAGCAGGCAGAATAGTTTTTTAGGTTTACTGGACTACCCCAATCTTGGTAAACTTATTAATACGCTTTTGAATCCGATCCTTAGGAGAAAGGGTATTTAACTCTGCTAGGGTAGAGAAGATGTACTCCTTTATCTTTTGACTCTGCCACTTCATGTCGTGGTGTGACCCACCTAGTGGCTCATCAATAATGCCATCAACCATTTGAAAATGGTGCATGTCTTGCGCTGTGAGTTTGAGGGCTTCGGCCGCTTGCTCTTTAAAATCCCAGCTCCGCCACAGAATAGATGAGCATGATTCAGGTGAGATTACGGAATACCAGGTATTTTCTAACATTACTACCTGGTCGCCAATGGCAATGCCTAGTGCTCCACCCGAAGCTCCTTCGCCGATGATAATACAGATGACCGGAACCTTCAGCATAAACATATCCCGTAAATTACGAGCAATAGCTTCGCCCTGACCTCGCTCCTCAGCCTCGATACCGGGAAATGCGCCGGGAGTATCAATAAAGGCAATAATCGGCTTGTTAAACTTCTCAGCAATTTTCATCAGACGTAGTGCTTTGCGGTACCCCTCGGGGTTAGCCATGCCAAAGTTACGCATCTGCCTGAGTTTGGTATTCCGTCCTTTTTGCTGACCGAGCAGCATAAAAGTTTGCCCGTCAATTCGTCCTAAGCCACCGACCATCGCTTTATCGTCCTTCACCGTACGGTCGCCGTGAAGTTCGATAAAGTCATCACAAAGCTCATAAATGTAATCTAGCGTGTAAGGGCGATCAGGGTGACGAGAGAGTTGTACTCGTTGCCATCGGGTTAGGTTAGAGTACGTATCTTCTTTCAGGCGCTGAATTTTCTCTTCTAAGGTCTTGACAGCCTCGCTTACATCTACTCCATTCTCATTAGCCATTCGCTTCATCTCAGCCAACCGCTCTTCTAGCTCAACTACCGGTTTCTCAAATTCTAGTAAGGTTTGTGCCGAATTCTCTGTTGCCATAATGCGTTCGTTTTCAGATTCAAAGCTAGGATTAAAAGCGTATTATACCAACTCTGTAGCTGGAAGTAGTATTTGACTGAACAGAATTAAAAGAAAAAACTAAAGTGGTTTGTTGGAAATAAGGTGATAAGATTTCATATTTGCATTCCGATTTCAACTGGTCTGGTAGTTCAGTTGGTTAGAATGCCTGCCTGTCACGCAGGAGGTCGCGGGTTCGAGTCCCGTCCAGACCGCTTAAATAGCCTTTAAAGCCCCTTAGTGGGCTTTTTTTGTTGATAGTACGAGTTATATACGAGTTTCAATCTACCCTAACCTAATCATCGTTCAAGTATTCTGATTATCTGCAACTCAGTTACTCAATCACAGTAGATGTAAACACTTCGTATAACTGCTTATTTGCTTTCTAGTAATACTTTCGTAATATAGCACTATACGAATTTTATTTTATTCTTTAGTAAGGTTAGCTAATTAGTGACTTGAGCCACATTGACAAAAAGAGTCTATCGGAAAGAGACATCTGTACCAAGTACATTATCCCCGCCATTGAACAAGCCGGATGGGATCGGCATACGCAGTTCTTAGAGGGAGTATCGTTTACTTCGGGAAGGATCTACGTAAAGGGTA
>CAKZPJ010000743.1 GCA_937138955.1 uncultured Flammeovirgaceae bacterium
GCTGGTAAAATAGAAGTATTTTCCGTCAATAGCATCGGACTGCCGTTCGGCTCGGGCTTTGTTATTTTTGGACTGCTGCTCATTGGCGGACTGGTGTACGGTATCCGTTATTCGGTTCAGCATAAAATGCCGATGCTCAACACATTTTTGCTGGGGTTGACCTTTATTCTGATTGGTTATTCCTGCTATTCGCTGGTAATCATTCGTTCTCGTTACAATCCACCAATTGATGAGAACAACCCCGAAACATTCATCAGTTTTACTTCCTATCTCAAGCGAGAGCAATACGGTAGCCGTCCGCTAGCCTACGGACAGTACTTCACGGCCGAGCTGGTAGCTCAGGAAGAAGGAGCCCCGGTTTACGAAAAAGGAGAAGAAAAGTATGTAATTGCTGATTACAAATTAGAGAATACCTACGACCCGAAGAAGAGTACTATCTTTCCTCGGGCGTACAGTACGCAGGGCAACCACCCGCAACTCTATCGGCAGTGGATGAACCTCCGACCCAACGAAGAGCCTAAATTTCTTGATAATCTGGGTTTCTTCTTTCGCTACCAACTCGGGCATATGTATATGCGCTACTTTATGTGGAATTTTGCGGGACGAGAGAGCGATATTAAAGAAGCAGCTTGGCTCCGTCCCTGGGAGGGCGATGCGGGTATTCCTGATATTTTAGCCCAGAATAAAGGACGCAACCAGTTTTTTATGCTGCCCCTGGCGTTAGGGCTAGTCGGTCTATTCTTTCAGTACCGTCGAGACGTGAAAAGCTTTTCGGTAGTGGGTGTGCTCTTTCTGCTCACCGGAATTGGACTGGTGGTGTACTTGAACTCCCCGCCGGTGGAACCTCGGGAGCGGGATTATATCTACGCTGGGTCATTCTATACTTTTGCCATCTGGATTGGCTTCGGGGTAATGGCGCTTAGCCAGTTTATTAGTCAGTTTGTGAAGAATCATCGTAATGCTGGGATTATTGCGGCGGTAGTCTGTCTGACTATTCCCGGAATTATGGCAGCCGAAGGTTGGAACGATCACGATCGCTCCGATCGCTTCTTTTCGGTTGATTCAGCCAAAAACTTCTTAGCTTCCTGTGCGCCTAATGCAATCATCTTTACTGGCGGAGATAACGATACCTTCCCACTGTGGTACGCTCAGGAAGTAGAAGGCTTCCGTACCGATGTGCGGGTAATCGTACTGAGCTACTTTAACACGGATTGGTACATTGAGCAGATGACCCGCCCGGCCTACGAATCGGAACCGCTGCCATTTTCTTTAACCAAAGAACAATACAAACAAGGTGGTCCGAATGATTATTTGCCTTTAGTGGAGAATCCGCAGGTAAAGGGCGCGATTAATCTTGAGCAATACTTAGGATTAATTAGAAAGAACTCACCGGCATTGAAGCTGCAAAACGCTCGAGCGGACTACAATACGGTGCCATCCAAAACTTTCTACTTAGATGTAGACTTGTACGATACTAGCGAAACCCAGCAAACCGTTTCAGGTAACGACACCATTCCACCGGAACTACCGGCTAACTTGCAGGAGATTATTCCGGTAGAGCTTCGCAATCTAGTAACTAATCGCCTGATGCTAAACGTCAAAGGGCGGGCGTTGGAGAAGAAAGACCTGATGATTTTAGACTTGATTGCTGCCAATAAGTGGGAGCGACCCATCTACTTTAATAATACATCAATGATGGGAACTAATATTGACTTCAAGCAAAATGTGGTACAGGAAGGAAATGCGTATCGGCTGCTACCTATCGTCAATCCTGATCCAAACGATGAAATCGCCAACCTGGACGTGATGTACGAGAATATGATGGAGAACTTCCACTGGCGAGAGTTAGATAATCCGGATGTGTACTACAGCGAAGATTATCGGCAGTTTGCGCTAAATCATCGGTCTAGTCTTAATAGCTTGGCGAAAGAACTGCTAGCGGCCGGACGTATAGAGGAAGCTAAAAATGTACTAAACCGTAGTCTGGAGTTAATACCGGATAAAGCTATTCCGTTTGACTACGTAAACGCTCAGTCGGTAGCGCTTTTATATGAAGTGGGTGAAGATACTAAAGCCACCGAAATAGCTCAGGTGATGGGAGATCGAGCCGATGAAATGCTCACTTATCTGATTGATGAAAATCGCAGCCGAGGTTATGAGCAGCAAAAACACCTAATTGTGTTAAACGAAATTACTCGGGCATTACAAAGTGCAGGGCAGACTGAATTGGCTCAACAATACGAACAGGCGTTGATGGAGCACTATAACCGGATAAATTCGTAAAATTAGCTTACCATACGGGAGAGTTTCTATATTTTCGTAGTTAGTATGAAATTGTATGTTCGTGTTTTTTTAAGTGTTTTT
>CAKZPJ010000744.1 GCA_937138955.1 uncultured Flammeovirgaceae bacterium
GGCTAAGTCCCGGTTCATCCAAGTGGGCAACTGGCTTTCTTCGGAAGTAGCGGAAAACTGAGGGGGTGAACCAAACATAAATATCGGCTGGCGAGTAACCCGCAATTTATCTTGCAGTAGCTCCAGGAAGGTTTGGCAAAGCCACGGCCCATTGGCGAATACGTAGCAATCAGCTGTAAGTGTGGTGCCGTCGGCTAATCGTACTCTATTTAGTTGTCCGTTCTGCGTGCCAGTGGGAAGAGCCTGCGTTTGCAGAAAATTTCCACCTTCCCGAATGAACTGTTTCACTACCTGATTACAGGATTCGCGAGCTAGTACAAAACCAGCGGATGGATCGTAGACGGCATGGTTCAAGTCGTCCGTTCGTACGCGAGGAAAGCGCTGGCTGACTTCTTCGGGTGATAACCACTCCAGCGGCATCTTAGCCTCCTTATAAAGCGGACGGGCTTGTTCGGCGTAGTCGTAATGTTTCATCTGGCAAAAAATGAGCAAGCCAGTTTGATGAAAGACCGGCTGGTCAAAGTTGGTCTGCTGTTCTTTCCATAGCGTTAGTGCCCGCCGGGCGAGATTGAAGTACAGACGCTTGTCGCCGTACATGCAGCGTACTAAGCGGGTTTCACCCCCCGAACTAGCTCGAGCATTTCCTGGCCCCCAAGTATCGCAGAGCGTGACATCGTATCCTTGGCGTAAAAGAAATAACGCAGTCCACCCACCAAAAACTCCGGCACCCACCACCGCCGCCGAAGGTTTGCTTCCGTAATTGTAGTTAATCGACGACCATTTGTTTTGATTGATCGCTAGTGGCGTTAGTGCTAAAGTAGAGGCTTGTTTTAATAAGTCTCTTCGAGTAATTTGGTCAGCCATCGTATTAATTCTGAGGAGAAGTTAGCAACTCATCAATCTCGTAGCGAATACCATTCTTGATGGTTGTAGTGACATTCCAGGCATCGAAGATATTAGCTAGTGGATCACCGTCAACGATTACTAAATCGGCTACTTTACCCTCTTCAATGGTGCCTAAATCATCCGCTACTCCTACCGCCTCTGCCGCTCGAATCGTTGCCGATTGCAGGGCTTGAAAGGGAGTAAGCCCCCCGTCTACGAAAATTTGCATTTCGGTATGCAAACTGGTTCCGTAGGGAATAAAGGGGGAATCGGTTCCGGCCGTAACTCGGCCTCCGGCCTTTACAATGCGGGTGATTGATTCTTGAATGGAGGATACGTTAAGCAGATAGCTAGGAAAAATTTTTTTCAATCGTTGGGGGGCGGCTTGTAACTGAATTCGGTAATCTTCCGAGTACAGTGCCGCTAATTGCCGATTCTGATAAATCTCGGGATGCTTATCGGCCAGAATGTAAAAACCACCTTGCAAACCTACGGTAGGCGTAATATTCATTTGTGACTTTACTAGCAGTTGCACTACATCGTCGTAGGTTTTCTTTAGTTCTGACTGCTTCATAGAGTAACCCCGCCGACTGGTGCCTCGGATGTGCTCTACGGCATCTACATTGTACTTGGTAGACGGATAAATCTCGTGGGAAGAAACTGGAATACCTATGTCGTGCGCGGCTTCGGTAATGCGTTTCTGGAGAGAATCTGGCATTCGTACGTAGGTTTTTATCATGTCGTAACCCAGCCGTTCGGCTCGTTCTAATTCCAACTCCATATGTGGGCCGTGGATGACACTATTTGCCAAACCGTAGTAAATACGGCTACCGTCGGTAAGACCGCCCGTAAAAAACTCTCGTGGACCCGGACGAACTCCGCTGGCCCAGGCTTCTTTTCGTTCCAGCGCATCGTAAGGGTCAGCCCCTGGTTCTCGTACCGAGGTAATTCCGTAGGATAACCAGATTCTACCTAACCGTTCGCCTACGCTGGCGTGCTGATGGGTATGCATTTCAAATAAACCTGGAATAATCGTTTTTTCGGAAGCATCGATTACGGTTCCTTCGTAATTTTCCTGATGAGGCTGGATGGTTTTTATGCGATTGCCTTCAATCAGCAAATCCATATTCTCCTGATAGGTAGAATCTAGCCCGTTGAATACTCTTCCGGCGTGAATTATGTAAGTCTCGGAAGCAATCTCAGGATTCCAGGAAAGAAGATTAGAGATAGGAGTAGCGGTTCCTGATGAAATATCTAGCTTTTTAAGTTGATCGGTAGCTAAGTAAACAATAGATTTTCCATCAGCGGTCCAGCTTGGCGACGATGCTAGTTCGGTGGTTAGCTGCTCGGGGTTACCCGATGGTTCACCGATTTCGTCTACTGGCATATGCCATAGTACTCCGTCCTGAACGTAGGCAATAGACTGCCCGGTGGGCGACCAAACTGGTCCGTTGGCATTTCGGATGGCGGGAGTGCGACCTTCTTCGGGTGAAACGTAGTGACGAACGGTATCGTCGAGTGATAAGTATAAGATCTGACTAATTCCCTCGCGATAGCGGGATGAGTAGGGCTGCAATACCATCAGTGCTAACAGGGAACCATCAGGCGACCAGGTAGGCTTACTTGGTAC
>CAKZPJ010000745.1 GCA_937138955.1 uncultured Flammeovirgaceae bacterium
TAAAAATAAGTCGTACTCATTCTTACTTTCTTCGGCGATGTACTGTCGCAGGTCTTCCCGAGGAGTCTCCGGGGCATAGTACCTATCAAAGGTATGATCGTAAAATTTCTCACTGATGAAAATAGTCTCATTTTTATCTCCATCCCAAACAAAAAAGAAAACGGGGATAGTGTCTACTATCTTTTTGTATAGATTTTCCATAAAAAAACAGCGACAAATAAGGCTTAGTTGGTAGTGAATATGCTATAAATATAGATAAACAAAGATATCAATCCTATTTTTATCTAAATGATATTTAATTCGTATACTACAATTTGCCAAGATGTTACGCAGAAATAGCTCAATCGAAGCGTGCTTTAGGTAGCGTAATCATAAAACCCTGTTCACTATCAGTGTTTATCATATCTAACTGTCCTTGGTGTAGTTCGCAAACTTCTTTAGCAATTACCAGCTCGAGCATGCCCCGAGTCTTATGCCCTTCTACATCAAGCATCCCTAAACGAGAAGAGCGGTCAAGTACCTGCTTGATTGCATCCTTGGGTAGGCTAACCCCTGGAGAGGTAATACAGATCACAGCTTCCTCAGAACTTTGGGGGAGAGGGGTTGTTATTGAAATTTGACTGTCTGGCTCAATATGCTTAATAAGATAGACCAGTGATTCTTCTATAGCCTTAGCGAAGTTAGTAGACTCAATATGAACAATTATGTTCTCATCAATATCTGAATACGATAGCTCAGTTTGTCTAGTATTAGGCTTTAAATAGAAATTGCGCAACTGCTTCTCTACAAAAGGTTTCAACTGGGTTTCTTCTAGCTTGAAACGGCCTTTACTAGACTGGATATCTAGTAAGTTAACCAAACCATGAGCTAAAGTGAGAATCTCGCCGCCAAAGTTGTAGATCGAATCGTACAAGTGAAGGTATTCGTCCAAGCCCGCTCCAGCGGCCTTTGACTTCAGTAGTTCGGAAAGTCCCATGATGTTGGCGATGGGAGATGAAAGCTCATGAGCTAATAGGAAAGTAACTGTATCCAAGCTTTCTACTTGTTCTTGTAATAGCTGGCTATGCTCTATTGAGTGTGTTACATCTCTAATATGTCCGGCAATATGTCTAATCTCCTTTCCCTCCTCAATAACCGGGAAAGTGTTGATTTTTAACCAATTAATGTTTGGCAGAGCATCGCCAGCTTTTACTTCAATTTCATCGTTGTAGTCATTTTCCTGGGAAAGGTTAGCAAAGAACTGATCGTAGTCCTGTTGGCTATTGGGATGAATGTACTGGCGTAGGTCTTCTCTAGATTCTTCGGGGGCGTAGTAGTCCTTAGATTTCTCATCGTAAAATTGTTCGCTAAGAAAAACGGTTTCTTTCTGATCGCGACTCCAAAGAAAAAAAAATACCGGAACCGTGTTGACAATCTTTTTGTACAGATTCTCCATAAATATGTTAGATAAAAAAATTAAGCAACGTAGTCTATCCTGCTTGGATTATACACTATATTGGCAGATGCCTATTGTGCATCTGATTCGCTAGTATTGGGAATATGTAGTATAAAAGTGGTGCCCCGGTCGGTATCGCTGTTTACCTCTACACTGCCATTATGCATTTCTACGATACCTTTTACCAAAGTAAGACCCAATCCCCAACCTTGAGCATTTATATCTTCAGTGCGGTAGTAAAGATCAAATAACTTATCTAACTCTTCGTCTGGAATTGGATTTCCTACATTGTGAACTTGAACAATAGTTTTTTGTTCGGTCTGTTTAAACGATAAAGTTACGATTCCTTCTTGAGAGCCGTATTTGATGGCGTTAGAAATTAGATTATCCACCGCCCGACTGATTGTGGGGGCATCCCAGTAGCCCACTATTTGATCTTGCGTACTTTCAATCTTAATCAGGTTGCGTACTGCTGGTTTCAACCCTTTAAGCGAACTTCTAACCTCTTCCAACAAATCGCTTTCAACCTTTTTAAGCGGTATAGGATTACCCGACTGGATGAGGTTCACATCCATTAGAGTATTAATTAAATTGTTTCCTTGTTCGGCACTTATCTTTATTCCCTGTAAGGCTTTTGAAATGAATGAATCTTCTGGTGATGCTAGTCTTCTTTCCAGCAGTTCAACCAACTGTTTGGCATTACCCAAGGGAGTGCGAATATCGTGCGAGAGGGTAGCAATAAACTGATCGCGCAAATCATCACGTGCCTCTAATTCGTCAATCAGTTCTTCTGCTTTTTCAATAGCTTGCTGGTTTTTTTCAGTATGAATACGAGAAAATACGCCCGATGCCTGTTCTACCGCCTGATCGATGGCGTACATAATGCCATCTCGCTCCCAAGTTTTTAGCTGCCCCTCTTCCTCATCAGTGATTGCAAAAATGGTTTCTTTCAACAAACGGTACTCTCGGATGATCTGGTCAACGGTATATTCGGTATAGTTGGCTCGCTCTCGCCCATGCTTATAGCTCTCGAAGACAACATCACGGTTGTCATCAGAAGCTAGGGTATCAGCTAGGGCATCTAATAAATCAGGCACGCTATTTCTGATAATGGGAAGGGGCTGATCTCGGGCTTCTGGTATTTGTTTAAACACTCTAGCAATCCAGCGGTCAAGTATCTCCTGCTTTCTAGCTTGAATAATTGTAGCAGCACTATTCGTACTCATACTATAGGTAGTAAATGGTTAGTTATCTACTTTATTGTACGCTTTACAACGCTAATTGTTTGAAAGACAGCACCTAACCCTAATACAGTTCTACTTAAGTATCTTCTCTTACTGAGAATTTGTAAGCAGTAGTGGTGCGGTAAGTTTCCCCAGGGCGCAGTACAACGGAAGGAAAGTCAGGCTGGTTGGGCGAGTCGGGAAAGTGTTCAGTTTCTAGGCAGAGCGCAGAGCGTTTCTTGTAACTAATATTCTCTTTTCCTACAGCGGTACCATCCAGAAAATTGCCGGAATAAAACTGTATACCGGGTTCGGTGGTAAACACTTCCAGAAAGCGTTTTGACTTGGGCTCGAACACAGTGGCGGCGCGAGTAAGCTCGCTTGTAGAGCCATTCAGCACCCAGCAGTGATCGTACCCTAACCCATTTTTTATCTGCGGATGATCGGCATCAATGCGGTTACCAACAACCGTAGGTTCGGTGAAATCAAATGGTGAGTCACTCACTGGAGCCAACTCCCCAGTCGGAATTAGGGCTTCAGTAACCGGCACGTAGCGGTCGGCATCAATCATTAGTTGATGATCCAGAATAGTAGTGGAAGGGTCGCCCGATAAATTAAAGTAGGAGTGATTGGTGAGGTTGACAATGGTAGGCTTATCAGTGGTGGCCTCGTAGTCAATCCGTAGGGTATTATCTGCTTGTAGGGTGTAGGTTACTTGGGTTTCTAGCGTACCGGGGTATCCTTCCTCTCCGTCGGGGCTGGTAGCAGTAGTAGTATCAGCCTGCCATACTACTTTGTCGAATCCTTTGATGCCTCCGTGTAAATGGTTAGGACCATTGTTGGTAGCCAGGGAATAGGTTTCACCGTCTAACATAAATTCACCATTGGCAATACGATTACCGTAACGACCTACCAGCGCGCCGAAAAACGAAGGCTTGGTTCGGTAGCCTTCCATATCATCGTAGCCCAGTACCACATCCGCCAAATTACCTTGGGCATCAGGTACCCGCCAAGCCGTGATGACTCCCCCGTAGTTAGTAATATCTACCTCAGTATCTCCGTTGGTCAATGTGTACAGATCAACCGCTGTACCGTCATCAGTAGTGCCGAAAGATTGTTGTGTAATAGAAAATGATGGCATAGTTTCAGTGGTTTCTTTTTGTTGAGGAGAATTATTCTGGCAAGCTGCCATTCCCACAAAAAGTATAATAATTAGCTTTCTCATAGTGGTTGTGATAGTAAGCTAAATTACTCGATACGATCTCACATTGCAACTATCCGAATAAAAGCAGTTTGCGGAAGGTCAAGATCGTTTAACTATTTTTCTAAGTTGACAGTTTTATCTAAGTACATCCTTCTAATACGGATCTAATTTTTTCAACTTCCTATGAATAAACGTATTGCTATTGCAGGAGCATCTGGAGTGTTGGGACAGGAACTACTATCCCTGTTTGCTCAATCTGGCTACTACACCCGAAGTATTATTCGTGATGAAAATAAATGCTATTTGGTAGATTCTCTTTCCCAGGATGTGTGGGTTGGAGATGCTAGCCGCCCGGAAGAACTAGCGGGTTGCTTCGTGGGTATTGACACGGTGATTTCTACGGTAGGCAAAAGTATCAGTCTGTTTAACCGAGAGGCGCAAACCTTTGCTGAGATTGACTATCAGGCTAACCTCAACTTGCTGCGGGAGGCATAGCGAGGCGGGGTTAGGCATTTTACCTACGTGTCTATTTTTGCCAGTGAAACTTCACCACAATTATGGCAGGGTTGGATGCAAGAAGAATTTAGCCAAGCACTGATACACTCGGGATTATCGTATACTATTATTAAGCCCGTCGGGTTATTCTCCGGTCTGCACGATCTGGTAACTATGGCGAAGTGGGGGTTGTTATTGACCCCCGGCGATGCTTCCTCCAAAACGAACCCCATTCATCAGCGAGATTTGGCTCACTTCTGCTGCCAACACTTAGAAGATGCTAACGCTGTGTTGGAAGTGGGCGGATCGGAAATTCATTCCCGACAGGAAGTAGCCAACTTGGTATGCCGAATGACGCAATGCCGATTCAACTTTAATGTGCCGTTGTTTCTGGTAAAATCCGGTATAAAACTGATGCGCCTACTTGATAGAAATCTCTACGATAAATTATCGTTCTTTACCTATATCACTACGCACGATATGGTTGCCCCAGCTTACGGGCAGAGAAAGTATGAAACCTATCTTCGTGAGGAAGAAGATCTTGCTTGAGTAAAATCTGGGCAGAGATATAGATACTCCCAAAAGTAGAATCCTTATGTGCGCTGACCCAAGGTCGTGGTAATTTAGAGTATGATTATTACGTAGTTTTGAAATATTCAGGTGAACGCTGTACATTGATACGTTCTATGCTAATTCTGAGCACCAAAAGTAGTCTCAAGCTAAATTTATGAAGAAAATATACTGAGATTATGCATAGGTTATTCTTCCTCTTCTTTAGCTTCAACCTTCTGCTTTTTCAGCATTCAGCCTACGGACAGGACAACGGATTTACAGTTACCGATGTCCAACTTTCCGGATTGAAAAAAAGTAACGAAGAGTATCTACGTAACTTCATCAAAACCACCATTGGGCAACCTTACCATCCTCAGCAAGCAGAAGAAGATCGTCAGCAACTAATCCGGGTTCCGGGTGTAGGTAATGTTAGCGTGTTGGTTGATACCGTAGAGGCTAAACAGGTAAGCATTGAGTTTGCCATTGATGAGCAGCGTACGCTTCTGCCTATTGCGGGTTTAGGAGGCGTTACCGATAATTTTTGGTTTCAGCTAGGGGTGGCGGAATACAATTTTTTGGGCAAGGGGCAGACGTTGCTGGGCTATTTCCTGAGTAACAACGGAATTCCCAACGGGCAGATTTTCTTTCGCAATGAGCGGGTTAGAGGTCAACCCTGGGGCTATGCTATTGATATTCGGCGAATAGGTACGCCGGAGCCATTATTTTTTCCTGGAGCTACAGTAGACTATCGGTATACCAATACCAGTAGTGGCATCACGGGTATTCGTTACTTTGGATTTGACCGGAAGGTAGAGTTAGGGCTTAATTTCTTTGTGGAAGAATACGAGAAAGATGAGGAAATGGAATTTCCGCCACTACCCGGGCCGGATCAACTGAGTCAGCGGAAACTGCTTACGAGGCTAGGGTTTGAGACTAATCACTTGGAGTACGATTACTTTTACCGAAATGGCTCGTATTGGCAGGCGATAGGGCAATCAGTCTATACCCTCGACGACAATTCTCTTTTCTTTAGTCTTATTTTAGAGCGCATTCAGTACTGGCGACCCTATCGCTCGGCTAATATCGCGATTCGCTTAAAAACGGGTATTGCTACCAATAATGATTCTCCCTTTGCTCCCTTTGTGCTAGATAGTCAGGTAAATATTCGGGGATCGGGTAATCGAGTAGACCGGGGAACTGCTCAGGTAATTGTCAATACCGAATTTCGCCAAACACTGTTTCAATTTTCTCACTACGCAGGGCAAGTG
>CAKZPJ010000746.1 GCA_937138955.1 uncultured Flammeovirgaceae bacterium
TCCGCTAAGCTAACGATTATCCCTAAACTTTGGGTAGGTTTATTCTTCTGTCGTCCCTTACTGAGAGTACTTATTTTCCCTTGATTTATGAAAAGCGGGTTTCCGTATGCGGATTTTTTCATTTCTCTACTTTCTGTGTTTGATTAGGCCAACATAAGAATAGCACACGATTGCGTGGAAAGTCCCGCATCTGTCTTCCATATATTCGCAATATAAGGCTTATCGAAGCAGATACTCAGATTGATATAAAGCCTCGAGGATTAGACCCCATCAATAACGAACAATATTTTTGTTAGGCTCAAATCAGTATCAGTATACCATTATTGACTTTCGTTCGTGTCATCACATGCACTTAGCCTTGGCAGAAACATTAAGTAAGAATATTCTTTACCACATGGCCGTGCACATCGGTAAGTCGGTATCTGCGTCCTTGGTGTTTGAAGGTAAACTGTTCGTGGTCTATGCCCAGCAAGTGCATCACTGTGGCTTGGAAATCGTGGACGTGGACGGGTTTTTCCGCTACGTTAAAACCAAACTCATCGGTAGCCCCGTAGGAAATGCCCGGTTTTACTCCGGCCCCGGCCATCCAGAGTGTAAAGGCGTAGGGATGATGATCCCGACCCCAATTTCGAGTATCTTCTATATTGCCCTGAAGAAAAGGAGTTCTGCCAAATTCTCCGCCCCAGATTACCAGCGTATCCTCTAACATACCGCGTTGCTTCAAATCCTTAACCAAAGCTGCACTGGGCGCATCGGTATCCTGACACTGTATCTTCAGTTGGTAGTTAAGGTTTTTGTGCTGATCCCATCCAGCGTGCATACACTGGATAAACCGGACGTCGCGCTCGGCCAGCCGTCTGGCCATTAGGCAGTTAAAAGCAAAGCTACCCTTGCGGTGCACATCGGGGCCGTACATATTCAGAATATGCTGAGGCTCGTCTGAGAAATCGGTTAAGTCGGGAACGCTCATCTGCATTTTATACGACATCTCATACTGAGTAATACGAGTGCTGATTTCTGGATCACCGTATTCCTGTAGGTTGATTTCGTTAAGAGCCCGCATATCGTCCAGCATTTTGCGCCGCATCGGTCGGCTCATTCCTTCGGGATTTTTTAGGTATAGTACTGGATCGCCACCGCCCCGAAATTTCACTCCCTGAAATTTGGTCGGTAGAAATCCGCTGCCCCAGTAGTAGTCGTAGAAGATCTGCCCACAACTGGCTTCTTTGTCCCGTGAGGTCATTGCTACGAAATCGGGCAAATCTTTAGCCGTACTTCCTAAGCCGTAGGTGAGCCAGGAACCTATGGTAGGTCGCCCCGGTTGCTCTGAGCCGGTAAGAAAAAACGTGATGGCCGGAGCATGATTAACCGACTCGGTATGCATGGACTTGATGAAGCATAGTTCGTCGGCGATCTTGGCAGTTTCCGGCATAAAGTCCGAAACCCAGGCTCCGCTTTGCCCCCGCTGCTTGAAGTTGCTAATTTCGGCAATCACCGGGCGAGCGGTCTGCTTTCCAGTCATGGTGGAAAAGCGTTTGCCTTCGGTTAGGGAATCCGGGATTTGCTTGCCGTGCCATTTTCTTAGCGTGGGTTTGTAGTCGAATAGGTCTACGTGCGAGGGAGCCCCGTTCTGAAACAGATAGATTACTCGCTTAGCTTTAGGTACAAAGTGAGGGAGTCCTAGACTATTACCCAATGGAGCAGTTACGCTTGTAGTTGATCCTAAAGAAGGAATAGGGTTCATCATGGAACCTAATGCCGCTACTCCAATACCCTGCGCCATTTTACCAAAAAAACCTCGGCGGGTAATTCTGGCCTGGTATTCTTCAAAGGGATGCATTCTCTCTTTCTCTATCATTGTCGGGTAATGGTTTCGTCTAGGTTCAACAGCAGCGAACTAAGTACTGCGTAAGCAGCGTACTCAACCTTATCTAATTCCTGATTGACTCGGTATTCTCCGATAGAGGTAATCTTTCGGGCTTCTGCTTTGTCTTCAGCAAACTCGGTTCGTAGATCGTTCAATCTGTTTTTAAGAATAGTTAGCTCGTTTGAACTTGGCCTCCGGGAAGTAGCCCATTCAAAAGCATACACTAATCGGTCATTGTCGTCAGTTTTAGCGGTAATCACCTTTTCGGCCATCACCCGGGCGGCTTCGGTGTAGGTAATATCGTTCAGCGTGGTAAGAGCGTGTAGTGGAGTGTTGGTATTCAGCATCTTAACATTACAAACCTGCCGAGATGAATTATCGAACAAAAATGTTGGACCCGAGATACGTCGCCAGAAAGTGTAGAGACTACGGCGGTAGAGCGCGTCACCATGGTCTTGCTCGTATTTTATTTTTCCGAAGGTAGCTTCCTCCCAAATGCCTTCCGGCTGATAAGGTTTTACCGGCTGCCCGCCGATAGAATCTACCAACAGTCCACTCACGTACAGTGCCTGATCGCGAATCATCCAGGAGGGTAGTCGCATTCGGGTAGCTCGAGCTAAGTATTTATTTTCAGGATCAACTTCCAATAATTCATTGGTTACTTTTGAAGATTGCCGATAGGTCGCGCTCATCGCAATTTTCTTGAGCAGAGCTTTCAGGTTCCAGCCGCTTTCCTGAAAATCAACTGCCAGCCAGTCTAGCAGTTCGGGGTGGGTAGGTAAAGCTCCCTGTACCCCAAAATCCTCAATAGTCTTTACTAAACCATTTCCGAAGAATGCTTGCCAATAGCGATTAACCGTTACCCGAGCGGTAAGCGGCTGCTCATCGGAAACTAACCATTGAGCCAAAGCCAAACGATTATTCTCTATATTACCCGGCAGGGGCGGTAAAAATGCGGGTACGTTGCTGAGTATCTGCTCACCCATTTGGGGATTGTCGTAGCTACCTTTTTGCAGCACATAGGTTTTTCGCGGATACTTCAGTTCATCCATTACCATCACCTGCAAATTTTCAGCAGCTCGACGATCTCGTCTACTTTTTGCAGCTCTCAACTCATTGATTAAGCCAAAGTAAGCCGGATCCTTATCTTTAAAGAAATTTCCGAGCTGCCCCAGAAAGTAAGAAGTCCTGTCCGCCGGTTCATAGGTTAGAGCATAACTGGCGACACCTTCCAACCCCTCGGCAGCACTGGACTCTGAAGCTGGAAGGCCGTCCTCTCGCGGGAACTTCTCCAGTTCAGCCGTTTCTACTTTTTCGGCTAGTGCGTAAACAAACTTCTGCAATTCGGCTACCTCCCGCTGATCCTCAACCGGACTCATGTCCAATACCGGAGCAATCATTCCATTGTAGCCTAAGCCTTCTTCGGAAGTCTGGTTAAAGTAGTCGTAGAACTGATAGTATTCTTTTTGAGTGAGGGCATCGTACTTATGGTCGTGACAACGGGCACAGTTCAGGGTTAACCCCAGCCAAGCGGTTCCGGTGGTTTCAACCCGGTCTAGCACATTTTCCACCCGGGTCTCTTCGGGTATGCGTCCGCCTTCACCGTTGTAAGTGTGGTTCCGATTAAAAGCCGTAGCCAGAATATCTTCGGTAGTAGGAGAAGGTTTAAGATCACCCGCCAGTTGCATAACCGTAAACTCATCGTAGGGCAGATTTTCGTTAAACGCCTGAATGACCCAATCGCGCCAGGGCCACATTTTGCGGGTGGGATCACCCTGAAAGCCGTTGGTGTCCGCGTAGCGAGCTACATCTAGCCACTCCCAAGCCCAGCGTTCGCCGTAAGCAGTTGAGGCTAGCAAGCGATCTACTACTTTTTCGTAAGCCTTGTCTGATGTATCTTCGGTAAAAGCTTTTATTTCTTCGGGTGTGGGCGGAAGTCCGTTAAGATCAAACGATAACCTACGAATCAATGTCTCTTTGTCAGCTTCTTCCGAAGGGGTTAGTTCCAGCGATTCTAATTTGTCTAGCACGAAGTAGTCAATCTCATTACGGGGCCAGCCGGTATCCTTAACCTCAGAGACTTCTACTTTTACTGGGGCATCAAACGCCCAGTGGTTTTTCCACTCGGCTCCCTGTTCAATCCATTTGATTAAAATTGCTTTCTCTTCGGTGGTAAGGCTTAGATTAGATTCGGGAGTAGGCATCACCAGTTTAGGATCATCACTCAGAATCCGATGAATAAGTTCGCTTTTTTCTGGGTGATCTGCTACCACGGCAAAGATTTCCTGATCGGGTATGTTAGCAAAGATAGCTTCTTCCTGGTCTAGCCGAAGTCCCGATTCTCGCGCATTTTCATCCGGGCCATGGCAGGCGAAGCAGCGGTCGGATAAGATTGGGCGCACGTGGAAGTTAAAATCAACCTTATCGGGAAGGTCTTGGTAAGCCAACTGCACTTCATCCGGCATACCGGTGCCGCAGTTCGTCAACCCGAAGCACATCAGCGAATACCAACAAATCACGAAGACTTTTCTCATTTTATGATTGAGTTAACAAGTTCACCCCCCCCGATTTGATTGTACAATAGGCAGAAAGCAAAGTCTCATAAATTAGGCTTAGCCCAATCCCCCTAACCCCCCGCGCCACGTCGGCTTCGCCAAAGAGGACACATCCATTCTCCCCCGCGCCGCGTCGGCTTTGGAAAAAGGGCGCGGGGTCAGGGGGGGGTGTCCGACGTACTGTAGTCAACCACCAATACTTTATACACTCTTCTAACTCCATATTCATTCGGGCGAAATAAATGCCAGAAACTAAGTAAGAATATCCTTTATTACATGTCCGTGCACATCGGTGAGACGGAAGCGGCGGCCCTGAAATTTGAAGGTGAGCTTCTCATGATCGATGCCCAGCAGGTGCAGCAATGTAGCCTGAAAATCATGCACGTGCACTGGGTTTTCGGTAATGTTATAACCAAACTCGTCGGTAGCACCGTAGGTAAAACCTTTCTTTACTCCACCGCCCGCCATCCAAATGCTAAAACAGCGAGGGTGGTGGTCGCGACCGTAATTTGTTTTAGTCAATTTACCCTGCGAATAATTCGTCCGACCAAACTCTCCACCCCAAATGACGAGTGTATCATCTAGCATTCCACGCTGTTTCAAGTCCATGATCAGTGCGGCCGAAGCTTGGTCAGTTTCTTTGGCCTGAGTTTGAATAGCGTTGGGCAAGTTGCCGTGCTGATCCCAGCCTTGGTGGTAGAGTTGAATGAAGCGTACGTCCTGTTCAGCTAAGCGACGAGCCAGCAAACAATTGGCCGCAAAAGTACCGGGTTCGCGGGCATCTTCGCCGTACATATCGTAGATGTAGTCCGGCTCACTGGCGGTGTCCATAATGTCGGGCACGCTCGACTGCATCCGGTAAGCCATCTCGTACTGCGCTACCCGAGCGTTAATTTCTGGGTCACCCAGACTTTGATGTTGAGCCGCTTGAAGTTGATTCAGATAGTCAAGTTGCATCCGGCGATCGCTAGGATCAATTCCCGAAGGATTATTCAGGTAAAGCACTGCATCTTTTCCCGCTCGGAACTGCACGCCCTGATGTTGCGCAGGCAAAAATCCATTTCCCCACAAACGGGCGTACAACGGTTGACCTCGTTTATTTTTGGTAACCAGCACGACAAATCCCGGCAGGTTCTTATTTTCGCTACCCAGCCCGTAGCTTAGCCAGGAACCGATGCTCGGCCGACCCGAAAACTGGGAACCGGTTTGAATAAAGGTGATCGCCGGATCGTGGTTAATCGCTTCGGTGTACATAGACTTAACGAAGCACAGTTCATCCACAATCTTGGCGGTATGGGGCATCAGTTCGCTAACGGGCGCCCCTGAATTTCCGTACTGAGCAAAATCAAATTGGGAACCCGCTAGGGGGAAAGACGATTGTCCCGAACTCATACCGGTAAGGCGTTGCTCACCCCGAACGGATGCGGGCAAATCTTCACCGTTCATCTTACGAAGTAAAGGCTTAGGATCGAACAGCTCAAGCTGAGAGGGACCGCCACTTTGGAACAAGTAGATGACCCGCTTTACCTTCGGGGTAAAGTAGGGTGAACCTAGCCCACCAGGTTCTTTCGCTAGTGACTTGAGCGGATTCATCAGCGAAGCCAAGCTAACCGCACCTAATCCCAGCGAGGTTTTGGTAAGAAAGTCGCGGCGGGAGTAATGTTGTTCGTAATTATTACAGTGATCCATTTCTTGCGTAATTTTCAAGAAGATTATCGCTTCGTATAAAATTCATCGTGGTTTAGTAGGGTACTGGCTACCAAAGCCCAGGCGGCACTTTCGGTTTCATTGAGCTGAGGGTCAATCGGATATTCACCGATAGCCAGTAATGAATCCGCCTGAGTGGGTGAAGACGCAAATCTCTCTTTTGCTTCAGTGAATAAACCCTGCAAAATGTCAGTTTCCTTGGTGGTAGGCTTTCGTCCGGTAGCTAAGCGGAAGCCGTAGTTGATTTTCTCATTGGTGGTCTCGCCACCTTCGGCCAGCAGTCTTTGCCCCATCACCCGGGCAGCCTCTACAAACTGAGGGTCGTTGAGTAGCACCAGGGCTTGTAATGGGGTATTGGTATTTTCGCGCTTCACCGTACACACATCCCGGTTGGGGGCATCAAAGGCGACCATCGCGGGGTGCGGACTGGTTCGCTTCACAAAGGTGTACAAGCTTCGGCGGTACAGACTATCGCCTTCATCTTCTTGGTAGCGAAGCAGTACGTGGGAGAAGTTGCCTTTTTCAATCCAGAGACCCTCCGGTTGGTAAGGCTTTACGCTAGCACCGCCTATTTTATCAACTAACAAACCACTAGCAGCAAGGGCATTATCCCGAATTATTTCCGCCGGAAGCCGATGGGAAGGACCCCGGGCCAGCCAAACATTATCCGGGTCATCTTTCACCTGATTCTCGTCCTGCACCGAAGCCTGCCGATAGGTACCGGACATCACCATTGTTTTCATTAAGCTCTTTACGTCCCAACCCGATTCCTGGAAGGTGACAGCTAGCCAGTCCAGTAATTCTGGATGAGAAGGAAGGCTACCCTGAAATCCGAAATCATGGGGAGTATCTACTAACCCTCGTCCAAAAATAAGTTGCCAGTAACGGTTCACGGTGACTCGGGCGGTAAGCGGATTCTCTTCGCTAAACAGCCACTTGGCTAAACCTAAGCGGTCGCGGCGGAGGTCGTCGGGAAACTGTAGTATACTTTCGGGAGTGCCCGGTTGTACTTGTTCGGCAGGAGCATCGTAAGCCCCGCGAGCCAAAAGAAACATAGGGCGGGGTTGGAGTTCTTCCTCCATCACCATGATCTCTCTGACATCGCTTACTACTTCCATTCGTTGCTGCACTAAGTCTCGTAGCTGCTGTTGCTTTTTCTGGCATTGTTGGTGCTGCCTTTTTAGTACGTGGGTGATTTTAGCCTTTTCTGGAAGTTCCTCGTAGTTTACTTTCTCGCTAGCGGTTTGGGCGTAGAGTTGGCCGATTTCCAGTGGAGTTAAATCTTGGTGGAAGACGTAAATTTCGTCTACGGCTCCTTTATAAATACCAAACTCACCCGTAAAGGCTCGGTATGATTTGCCCAACTGAATGGGGCGGTTGGTTAGTTGGTGCGCTCCGCCGCCAACCGTTTTAATCGATTTGTACAGTCGGTCGTAGAGGGTGTTGGTTACTACGGACTGACCATTAACGTAGATTTCAATATTAGCCGCGGTTCCTCCGCCATCGTAAGTAAAGGCTACGTGCGACCACTCATCCTTCGGAATATTTTTCAGGCTTTTGGTATGAACCATGTTGTGGGGTCGGGAGTTGATCAGCTTTACTGCCGGATGGTTGGTGCTATCGAGGTAAAATTCCCAACCGCGCCAGAAATCATTTTTAGCTCCCGACGTAGCCATAATCGTTTGAATTTTTTGATCTACATCCGGCTTCACCCACACTGACGCTGTAAATGGCTCGTTCATTTCAAACTGCCCAATTTCTTCCAGCGCGAGGGTTTCGTACCCATCGTCAAAATGAAGAGCCTTCCCTTTGATACCATCTACTAACTGCGGTTCGCTAGATATGCGGGTTTTAGGATTACGGTCAATTGTTCGGTACGAATTTCCTTTAGCATCTTTCGCGGAAGAGATTCGCTCTACCGGAAAGTAGCCAACGGGTTGAGGTACGGCTACCGGGTTTTTACCGGATAACTGATCGAGGTATTTGGTAAGTTTATCTTTCTGTTCGGCTATTTCGGTTAGGTCACTCTGCAATTGTTCAGTTAGGTGATCGATCGAGTCTATCTTTTGTTTCTGCTCTGAGGAAGGCAGCAGTAGCATAGGGCCGTAGTCTCCATCGTCTCCAGTCATACCCAGCTCCCGAACATTATTGAAGAAAGCAGCCATGCTATAAAAATTCTTCTGAGAGAGGGGATCAAATTTATGGTCGTGGCACTGAGCGCATTCCAGCGTAAGACCTAGAAACACGGTAGCGGTGGTGCTGGAGCGATCAAATACATACTTCAGCCGAAACTCCTCATCGACTACTCCGCCTTCACCCGTCATAGGATGGTTACGGTGAAAAGCAGTAGCCAGCTTTTGCTCTTGAT
>CAKZPJ010000747.1 GCA_937138955.1 uncultured Flammeovirgaceae bacterium
TGAAGGAGTAAGCGCCAAATACGTGCCCACTGAAGTGATGAATAGGGCAGATACTACAGCAGCTATTCTAAAAGGTGATCCAATTACCCAAGGTGATTGATCTACCGGTATCTGATTTAGACGGGCTTTGATTTTAGCTTTTCTGGTTTCACTTATTGCCTGAAAGATGTCTTGCTGGAGTTTCATTTCGCTTTGCAACAAGGGGTCTTGCTGCATCTTCTCGTCAAACGCAACCCGTTCAGTCTCCGAGAGTTTACCTTTCAGATAGTTATCTACTTGTTCAGAATATGTAAATTTTTGATCCATAAAATCTAATCTAAAAAATCACTGGCTGAATAATTGGTCTTTACTAAGTTGTCCAACCGCTTCTTACATTTGTACTTCTTTGTCTTTGCCGTTTCTGTATTCGCGAATCCTAACTTTTGGGCAATATCTTGTAAAGACATATCATCAAAGTAATAGTACATCAATATTTTCTGACAGGTATCACCCAATTGTTGAATACAATCTCGGATAATCTTGCTTCGCTCTTGGCTCTCATTGTCAATGTATTCAATACTATCTTTTTCTTCGTGGATTAATCGGCCTTTTCGATCCAACTCTTTGCGCCATAAATTCAAGCAAATACTATAAATATAGGTGCTAATCTTGGAGGTAAGCACTAACTGATGACTCACCGCTTTCTGCCAAAAAACAATTAGCGCATCCTGATAAATATCTTTTGCCTCCTGTTCGGTGCCATTATTTTTAATGATCGCCTGCGTCATCATACGGTAGTACTTTCGGTACAACTCATCTAATGCTTTTTCGTCTCCTCGGCTAATGCGATCTAATATGACACTGTCTTTCATTACAAAAGCCTATATAGGTTAATACTATAACTCAGCAAAACGTAACCGCCAACGTAAGATATTTCTTCAATACTATCATTTTTGGCTATTACACTAATAATTACTCAACGCTTAATTTTTGTATTTACTACAAATAAAGCAACTTTCATTCTACTTATCTATTATATTCAAGTAATTGCCCCTGTATGTAATTTTACAAATGAATATTAATAAATTCATAATTCATTGACATTTATTTATTTCTTGTGATACCTCTTTAACAGGAATATACCCCCGCTCGTGCCCCCAAGAGTTGTATATATATGTGGTAATCTGAGCGATCTCTATATTGGTTAACCGCTCATTAGCCGGCATGGGCTGGTTGTATGCTTCCCCGTTAACTACAATTTCTTTGTTCAGACCGTATTTAATAATGCAAAATGTTCGATATGGATTTTCTAACATGTAGTCGGACTGGGATAGGGGTGGAATTAATCGCCCCAATCCAGTCCCGTCGGGTTGGTGACAGTTACTGCAATAAGTTTTGTAAAGCTGTTGCCCTTGAATCATGTATTGCTCGTAGTGTAGTTTATCAGCCCGACTCAAATCTTGGGTTGCTGAGTTTTGAAACTTACTACCATCACAACTAGATAAAAAACCGAGTGTTAAGAGTAAAATACCAAGCTTCATGAAGAGGCCACTCTTTCTTTTTTCTGAAGCAGACGACGAATATCATTAATAAGAACATCAACCTGTTCCGTGATAGTACCATCATACATCCCTCGAATACGTCGCTGTTTATCTACCAAAATAAATGCGCCACTATGAATACGTCCTCCCGGAGCTTCTTCATCTTCCATAGCCGTTACCATATAGCTTTTGAGTCCAATATCAAAAATATCGTCTTTATCACCAGTAACAAAATGCCAAGTTTCGCTATTAACTCCTAAGCGTTGAGCATAATCGTGCAATAAACCTACAGTATCGTACTCCGGGTCAATAGTGTGAGAGAGAATAGCTACCTGCTCATTATCTTTAAATTCTTCGTATACCCGAAGCATTTCCTTCTTCATAACCGGGCAAATAGTAGGACAAGAAGTGAAAAAGAAGTCAGCTATATAAATCTTATCTTCAAACGTGGCGGGAGTCACCACACTGCTATCTTGATTAACGAAGGAGAAGTCAGCTACTTGATGATACACAGTATCTTGTAGCTGGGCATCGTAATGACGCTTGCCATAAATAGGAAGAGTAGTAGATTCTTGAGACGACGGCGCGCTACAAGAATGTAATCCGCTAATAAATAGGCAAATAATAGTAATACTGATCAGGTTTTTCATAGCTAGTGTTTGTAGAACAATAACGATGGAAGGAAATAGCAAATTCCCGGTTTGCGCTAAATTTTACGTTTAGTACGAATTCGTTTATATATCTGAATGGCGATCATTAATACCACGGTAAAAATAACCAAGCCCACTAAGCCATAAACCATGCTAAGCGCACTTTTTAGCACGACCAGAAAGACCACCGCTACTAAAATGATCGTGGCTACTTCGTTCCAGATCCGTAGCTGCTGCGAGGTATAGCGTACTTCACCGCGCTGCAGTTGATGGTAGATACGGTGGCAAAGTAATTGGTAAAGGTATAAAAACGCTACAAACCCTAACTTAATCCACAGCCAACTGGGCATATTGTTAGCGTAAAAATGTAGAAAATAACCGCCGAGCAATAAAGTGATTATGGCGGAGGGCCAAGTAATGCCAAACCAAAGTCGTTTAGACCATAGCGTGAGATGCTCTAGCAGAATAGATCGCTTAGGCTCATCTTCAGCGTGCGCTTCTACGGTGTAAACAAAAAGGCGAACAATGTAAAATAGCCCCGCAAACCAAGTGACAATAAAAATTATATGGAGAGCTTTAATGTAAGAATAGGCCATAGGTACGTGCTTGCGATCTCAAAGATACGCAGCACAGTGAAAAGAAAATACAATGTTAGTGTATTCTTATGCTCATGAGGATTAGTTTTGTGTTCTGCTTCTAATAGTTAATAATCTTGAACACTTGGTTAAAGGCGATCTCGGATAGGTAGATTAATGAACACATTAGTACCAACCCCTTCTTCACTCTCCAACCAAATACTACCTTGGTGCTTCTCTATAATGTTCTTAGTCAAGTATAATCCTAAACCAGCCGACTCTTCTCCATTGGTTCCGCGGCGAGCGGCCTTAGTAAACTTGCTAAATAAATAAGGACGAAGCTTCTTAGGAATACCAATCCCTTGGTCAGCGATAGAAATATTAGCTACATTGGCGTAGCGAATAACTTTAATAACCACCTCGCCATCGGGCTGAGAAAATTTAATGGCATTTGATAATATATAAGAAAACGCTCGCTGTATGGCCTGAGGATCAATCATAATATGAATAGGCTCATCTATATCCTCAAAATGAAGCTTTACTCGCTTTTTATGAATAGATTCCAAATCATAATTATTCACCAGATCTGACAAAAAGCGATTTAAGTAAGTAGGAGCAAGCTTTAGATTAGGATTTTCTTCATAACAGCGATCCAGGTCAATCAAATTATGAATGATACTTTTCAGATCGGAGCAATCTTGCTCAATAGTAGAAAAATACTTTTTATGATCTTCGCCAGCCGTACTTTCAAAAAAAGTAGTCA
>CAKZPJ010000748.1 GCA_937138955.1 uncultured Flammeovirgaceae bacterium
GGAAGAAGTCATGCAGCGAATTACGGCCGGGGGTGGAGGGGCCTTTCTGCATCCTACCCATAATCTGAATGATCACTTGCGAAAAGTGGAAGACGAGGATTTGGATTTGAAAGCTGTATATCCCGATAAGGAAACTTCTTGGAAGTTAAGCTTTAAGAATATGCTATTTCCCTACCTGAATCCGGGCTTCTCGTTTTTTGTAGGAATGTATTACCTATTGCTTACTTGGGTACTGGAAACAGATGCCAGTCGGGGAGCTGCCTCTTTGCTAGAACAACTAAGTGAAATCGGCGGACTGTGGCTGGCGTTTGATGCATTCTTTCACGTACTAATTCGTAGCCCTCTTGCTTTCATTTTGGGAATGTTGTTGGTAGCCAGTTTTACGTGGTTTGCTGATGAGAACGCCGGAAAGTCCAAGTACACTTGGATAATTGGATTCCTGCACGGCGGACTACATTTAGTAGTTTGTAGTTTATTGATCTGGGGCTTCGCCACTGTAAATCTAAGTTATCTAGAACTTGAAGTAATTAGCATTATTCAGGTAGTTCTATTTGCCGTAGAGATGACAGTCATCGGTAGTATCTGCGGGGGAATTCTGGTAGGGCTATATTTAATGACCAGTAATTTGGTACTAGGCATTCACGACAATGAATCATTTTCGGCACTGCACGAAGAAGATTATAAGAACTTTCTACGATTTCACTTGACTCCAACTCAGCTAACGCTGTATTCTATTGGCATAAAGCGGGTAAACAAGCATTGGGAAAGAAAAGGTAAGTTTGCTTTTAACGGCGAGCTACCTAAAGCCCACCTAATTGAACCACCTGTTATCTTAAAGACTACCAAGGCTAGGCAGCTTGAACGGAACGTTTCGGAATAGAGCGCATAAAAAAAAGCGAAAGGAATTTTTCCTTTCGCCTCTAAAAATATCTATTACTAATCAATGGATCAATAAAACTTGTACCGTTCGTCTTCAATATCAGCCGATTCTTCTACGGCCTCCGCAATGTTAAATGCTACCCGGGAACCGCGTTGCTGCTGAAGTTGATCTTTGTACGTAGCATAATCGGCAATTTCGGGGGCTTCGGTTAGGGCATTTAGCTTGATAATTACTACGCCGTTTTCAGTAGTGATCGGCTCCGATACTTGGCCTGATTCCATGGAAAACGCTTTTCCCACTGCCTCGGGGGCAAAACCTACATTGGGTAGAGTGTTGGTGCTAAACTTCAGATCGCTGCTCGAGTACACATTGGCATCAGTGCCGTATGCATCCGCAATTTCCTGTAGGCTACCTGAAAGTCCGTTAATTTTTTCTACGATCACATCGCCTTTCTTTTTGGCTTTTACTTTTGCTTCAACTTCTGGGCGCACATCGGCTAATTTGGCAGAACCTTCTTCAGCTTTTCCGGTTAAAACGGCTACAACGTAGGCATCTTCCAGCTCAAATACCTCAGAAATATCCCCTACCGAGGCATCTCTAAACGCCCATTGTACAACTTGACGAGCATTAGTCAGCCCAGTTACAGTTTGTGCGTTTTTCTGAATGTTCTCAGCCTCGCGCATATCTAAAGAATCTTGATTAGCCCGACTATTGAAGCTATCTGTTCCGTCAATTTCACTAGCAAATAGATCTGCCTCGCGGAAAGCCTCATCCCGGGTTTGGTCACTAGGGTATAATTCTCGTTCTACTACAGCTACTTTATACGCTTGGTTTGTGGCAGCTTCCGCTACTGTAATAATATGATAGCCATAATCAGTTTTGATTAACCGCCGGATCAGGCCAATTTCACTCTGACCGAACACAGCATCTTCAAAGGGAGTTACCATTTGGCCTTCTGAGAACCAGCCTAAGTCACCACCTTGAGCCGAAGAACCATCTTCACTATGCTCGCGAGCCAATTCAGCAAAGTCAGCTCCGTTGCGTAACTGATTGAGTAAACCCTGAGCTTCAGTGCGGGCTTCAGCTTCAGTGCGAGAGTCATCGGTTTTAATTAGGATATGGCTGGCTCGAGCATAAGAGATAGTATCTTCGTAGATTTCGTCTACTTTATAAAGAGTATACACTTCGCCTTGAGTAAACGGGCCATATACACTTCCTTCAGTCATGCTAGACGCACTATCAGCTAAAGAGCCGGGCAAATTCCCCGGATTGAAAGATTGATAGGGAGCACCGCCCGAAACTGGGTCAGATTGAATTACAGCAAACGTTGAATCATTGGTTGCCTCGGCAAAATCAAGCTTCAGTTCTTCTAGTTCAGCCGTAAAATCTTCAGTATCAATTTCTGATGGTACAATAGGAAAGCGCACAAATTGTATAGCCCGACTTTCTTCTACCTCATATTCTTCTTGATGATTATCCAAGTAACTTTGCAACTCGGCATCGGTCACATTAACCGCTGAATCTCCTACCGCGTAGTACGGTACATATAGATACTCTACTTCGGCCACCTTATTCTCAGCCTCGTACTGACGTTTGGCCTCCTCTTGGGTTACGTAGTTTCCGGCAATAAGTAGGTTATCGTACTTCAACCGTTCGCGGGCATCACGAAGATTCTGCTCATAAAGCTGCCATGATATTTGTTGGTCAGGTTGTAGTTGAGGCAATGCCTGGAGATAGTTTAGCAATTGATTGCGGTCAAACTCGCCGGTATTAGGGTCAGTAAATGACTGGCGGATACCCGGATCAATGTTATTGCCCTGCACCATGTCGATCAGCTCTCGCTCGGTGACGGTTATGCCTAATTTTCTGAACTGCTGACCGAATGCCTTTTCGGCAATTAGCTTGTTCCAAGCCTGCTGACGAATTGAAGTCATTTCTTGCTCAGAAGGCTGGCGTTGCGAACGTAGGGCAAAATTCGCTTTCTGCTCGTTAATTTCCTGCAGGTACTCATCTTGAGAGACTTCTTGTCCGGCAATCTCGCCCACAGTAGTATCAGGGCCACCCAGAATTTGGCCACCTGACCCACTAAGCAGGTCGCCACCTACTACAAACATGGTAAGGCCTATCGCCACCGCACCAACAATCAGTGCCGTTTTTTCCCGAATCTTTCCAATCAATGACATATTTTCTGCTGTGTTATATATTATCTTTCTACTTAAATGCTATTGATGAATAATGCATTAACTACATTGTTCGATCGTCATTACTTATTATTCATTTTCTCGAAACGAACCGCAAAGATAAAAATTTCAGTTGATTTACTGGTAAAATTTACTAACGGTATTTCTGCCAGTTTAGAACAGAATATTAATTAAGCAAAAACACGCGTAGAATAGTTTATTATTCAGAAGCTTTTTTTGGGGGGAATCGTCACTTTTACGTTATCGATACGGTTATCACTCATGGACATGACTGTGAACGTATAGGTTTCAGTTGGAATGATATTTCCCTTCTCAGGAATCTCGCCGGTGAGGCTAAGTATATGTCCGCCTAGGGTATCATAATCTCCTTCCGGAATATTCCATTCGTACTTCTCATTGAGGTAATCTACCTCATGTCGGGCACTAATTAGATAGTTTTCTTCGTCAATTTTGAGCTCTACCCAGTCTTCGTCGTCGTGTTCGTCCTGAATCTCGCCAAAAATCTCTTCAATAATATCTTCCATACTCACAATACCGGCGGTTCCACCAAACTCATCTACTACCAACGCCAAACTTTTATGCTCCGTAATAAACTGAATCATTAACTCATTGGCCGGAATTGTTTCCGGCACAATAATAATGGGAGTTAGAATTTGCTGAATGGTAATAGGCTTTTTAAAGAGCTCCAGGGAATGGCAGTAGCCAATAACATTATCGATAGTTTCTTTATAAACCAGTATTTTGGAATGACCACTTTCAATAAATGCTTCTTTTAGTTCTGCTATATGGTCTTCGATATCAACAGCTACTACTTCAGTACGAGGAATTAGACATTCCCGCACTTTTACCGTTTTAAACTCAAGCGCATTAGTAAAAATCTTGGCGTTAATTTTATGACCGTTTTCGTCGGTTTGTTCTTCTCGCAGAGCTTCACTCAGTGTATTTTTTACGTAATTATTCAAATCAGTCAGTCCAAACACGGGTTTGTCGTTACGGTACTCAAACCCCAGCACGTGAATGATAACCCACTGCGATACTTTATCAATAATCCATACTGGGAAATAAAGTAGTCCGTAAATGAGTGTGAACGGAAGGGTTAATAGTGATAAAAGTCCATTGGGATCGATTAGGAACACGCTTTTAGGGGTGAATTCGGCTACAATCAGGACAATAAATGTGGCAATAATAGTTTGAGCAAGCAGAACCACTACATCGTTATTAACAGCTTCCGGGATATGGCTTTCCAGTAGGGGTTCTAAGAACGTAGCTATAAAAAATGAGTAGAGCACTAAGGCTAGATTATTGCCAACTAGCGTAGTGCCAATAAAGCGAGTAGGGTGTTGGGTGAAATAAGAAAGAATTCGTCCAGAAAGAGAGCCTTGTTGCCCGGCTAATTCTATACGAAGTTTGTCAGCTGATATAAAGGCAATCTCAATACCGGAAAAGAAAGCTGAGAATAGCAGACAAATGACTACGATAATTAGAATATCCATTTATAGTGGTTAATGACTAATAATGAGTGATTGCTGAATTGTTAAACGATTGATTGCTAAGTGGTTCCCTAAAATCTATCTGAGGGCTTAGTCATCCCGGAACAAGCCGAAGATTAAGTTACGCATTATTTATCAGTCACTATTCATTAGTCATCCATCATTAATCATGACTCATCATTTTTGCGTTGGCGGAAATTGAACCAGAGCAGTAGTCCTACTGAAATCATAAACAGCCAGTAGGAATAGCTAAGGCCAACCGTCATCGTTTCGTATACACCAATGATGAATACACCGACGCAGAGCGAAAAAATGATATAGTCAACCAGTTTCGTGTCAACTAACTTCATATTATTCTAAGGAAAAAATACCCGTTGGTTTGAGAATTTCGTAAGAGGAAAAATCTTCTTTTGCCTCTAATCCTTCTCCCATCAACAACTCACCGTCTGACTCAATCTCTACGTAGCGATCTGTGTTGATGCTACGTGTATCACGCTCCCAGTGCAGTAGTTCAGTTTCTAATTTTTCGCCAGTTTCCAGGTTCTTTACCACTACTTCACCTGTAGCGGTGTATTTGTTCTCTTCTTTGCTATAATAACCTTTATTCGCTTTAATAGACGTACTTTTCACACCTTCTTCATTAAAGAATTCAATATAAAAACCTTCGGGGAAATCTAAGTCATCATTTCCGTACTGTAATTGTCGTTGGGCTTGTAACTTAATTCGCACTTGAGCTGAATCGCTGTAAAGTAGTTCAGTATTAGT
>CAKZPJ010000749.1 GCA_937138955.1 uncultured Flammeovirgaceae bacterium
GATTTGCAGGATAGCCCTGAGGAGATTCCCGAACTGTACGCCATGATTCAGGATCAGGGGTACGATTTGGTATCAGGCTGGAAAAAGAAACGCCACGACCCCATTAGCAAAACCATTCCCTCCAAGTTATTCAATGCGGTTACCCGCCTGATTTCGGGAGTGAAACTGCACGATTTTAACTGTGGGCTGAAATCATACCGACGGGCGGTGATAAAGAATATTGAAGTATACGGCGAAATGCACCGCTATATTCCGATGATCGCGGCGCGCAACGGCTACACCCAGATTGGCGAAAAAGTGGTGCAACACCAAGAACGAAAGTACGGGGTAACTAAGTTTGGCCTTGAACGGTTTATCTTTGGGTTCCTCGATCTGCTCTCCATCAATTTCGTCTCTAAGTTCAAGAAGCGTCCAATGCACTTTTTCGGAACCTTGGGTTCTCTATCATTTTTCTTTGGCCTGATTGTCACAGTCTGGTTAATTGCCGATAAGATTTATCGTATCTACAATCAACTATTGGTGCGGGAAGTGACCGACCAACCCTTGTTTTATATCGCCTTAGTCGCTCTAATTATTGGAGTACAGCTTTTTCTGGCAGGTTTTTTAGGCGAGATGGTTGCCATTCATTCGGGTAAGAAGAACGATTATCTAATTGCCGAGAAAACCCAACAGCCAGAAAGTAAACTGGTGTAGTCATGTTTTATTCACTGATTATACCGGTTTATAATCGCCCCGACGACATAGAGGAGGTATTAAAGGGTTTAACTAAGCAAACCTATTCCAACTTTGAAGTGATTGTGGTAGAAAGTGGTTCCACCGTCAGGTCGAACGAGGTTGTAGCAGGTTTCCAAAGTCAATTAAATATTCGCTACGCACCTACTGGTAATCACGGACAGGGTTTTTCCCGCAACTTTGGGATGGAACAAGCTCGGGGCGATTATTTTATTATCCTGGATTCGGACATTATCATCCCGCCCGACTATTTAAAGCATGTGCACGAGGGCATTCAACACCAGCAGTTAGATGCTTTTGGCGGGCCCGACCGCGGACATGCTTCTTTCACTCCTGTGCAGAAAGCGGTTGATTTTGCTTTAACCTCCTTTCTAACTACTGCCGGAACCCGAGGACGAAAGCGTGGCGTGGGTGAGTACCATCCCCGTAGTTTCAATATGGGTTTTTCCCAAGAAGTATACGAAGCTACGGGGGGCTACCGACTCCCCAATTGTGGCGAGGATATTGACCTGAGTATCCGTATTCATCAGCAAGGATTCCAAGTAGGACTTATTCCTGAAGCGTATATCTACCACAAGCGCAAACGGACCCTCTTAGGTTTTTGGCAGCAGATGGTGTGGTTTGGTAAATCCCGAATCAATTTAGCACGCTTGTTTCCGGGTAGTCTCAAGCCTATCTATTTTCTTCCGCTGGTTTTTTATGCTTATCTGCTTCTTACGTTGATTCTGCTTTTCATTATGCCTTCTCTAGGAAAGTGGTTATTAGCTATGCTGGTACTTTATGCGGTTGCGGTTACTATTGAAGGTAGTCTGCGATACAAATCGCTTCGAGTAGGCATTTTAAGTGTCTTTACTGCTTTTATCGTCTTTTTAGGCTACGGCTACGGTTTGGTGAAGTACTACTTTCAGCAGTCAGATGCCTACACCCAGCCTGCTGAGGCACTTTAACAAACATTTAGGGATAGCTGAAGTTTATGGTTTTATAAACTAATAAACTTTTTAACCATGATTTATAGAATAACCTACCTTTTTTTTACATCTATTTGTTTACTTATTCTAAGCAGTTGCGGAGGTAATCAGTCAGCAGAAGAAAGCACTACTGAGACTGAGATTATCGCCACTCAAGAAAATGCTGATGACCCGCTAACCGAAGATGCTACTTCACTTCAAGACCGGGTTCTGTTAGCTGCTATGAGCTTCCGAATGCAAAATCAGCTAAGCCGAATAGCCCAACGAAAGGCTGAGAGTCCGACTATAAAGCAATTGGGGCAATCTATTGTGGATTCTAACGAGCAAACACTATCTATGCTTACTAACTTGGCTGAGGCTACCGAAACACAAGTTCCGGAGTCACTCTCACCCATACAGCAGAAGGTTATAGACAGTCTGGATCAACTGTCGGGCAGTGAATTTGAGAAGGCCTATCTACAAGCCCTTGTGGAAGATCAGCGTCAAAATATCGATAACCTACAATCACTAAACACTGAAGTGGATAACCCAATTGTTCGGGACGTATCGTCAGGATTGGTCGATATACAGGAACCTCAGTTTGAGGCAGTGCAGGAAGCACAAGGCGAAATGATGTAATGGACGTTTAACTGAATGCGCTTGAGGCTGACCTTTTGGGTTGGCCTTTTTTAGGGCTGAAAATCAGGATGCTTGGCGTCTTTCTCCGAGACGATAGGTTGCTGAGTAGGCCAATCAACATTAAACGTTGGATCATTCCAGCGGATACCGCGTTCTTTTCCTGGAGCGTAAAAC
>CAKZPJ010000750.1 GCA_937138955.1 uncultured Flammeovirgaceae bacterium
CTACCGGTATGGTCGGAAAGTGGCACTTAGGCTATCGTCCGGAATATAATCCGGTACACCAGGGGTTTGATTTTTTTCGAGGCTACGTAAGCGGCAATATTGATTACCATTCGCACTACGATAACGCGGGTATCTACGACTGGTGGGATGGTTTAGATTCAGTGAGTGAAACTGGGTATGTAACAGATTTGCTTAGTAAGAACGCAACTAATTTTATTAAAGAAAACCAGCAAGAACCATTCTGTCTGTACATCGCTCACGAAGCCCCCCATTGGCCGTACCAAGGTAGAAATGATCCGGCCGACCGTTTTCCTGACACAGAATTTAATAGTCAGGGCTCTCGGCAAGATTATGCAGGTGCCTACCAAGAGATGGTAGAAGTGATGGACGAAAGTGTAGGGGCGGTACTCAACGTGTTGGATAGCTTGCAACTTAGCGAAAACACATTGGTCTTCTTTTGTTCTGATAACGGAGCGGTTGACTCATTGGGCAATAATGGAGTATTAAGGGGTCACAAATCTCAGTTGTGGGAAGGTGGGCATCGGGTTCCCGCGATTGCTTATTGGCCGGGTACAATCAATCCAGGCAGTACCGACGCGACGGTGTTGAGTATGGATGTATTACCCACGCTATTATCATTGGCTGAATCAACTATTCCAGCTAGTTTTTCTACGACCGGAATAGATTTCTCTCCGGTTTTTAACAGTGAAGCCTTACCCGAGCGGACTACCTTTTGGCGATACCGGGGTCAGCAGGCAGTCCGGCAGGGTGATTGGAAATTGTTAATGAGGCAAGACAGCACATACCTATTTGACCTTCAGCAGGATATTGCCGAACAGCAAAATTTGGCTGGTGATCAGCCTGAAAAAGTAAGTGAATTACTTGATACGCTTAGCCAATGGGAGGCAATGATTGATCGGGTTCCCCAGCGAACGAAATAGATCAGAAGGTAAATCCTATAGTAATGGTAGCCCGACGAAGCAAGCGTTTTTCTTCAATAAACGTTTCGGTTTGCCATCCTTCAAAGTTATAAGCAAAATCAGTTTGTTGGATCTTATAACCGCCGGAGAACAGCAGAGCGGAGCGAGCGAGATTAATTTGGTAACCCAAACCACCGTGAACAAAAAGACCGCCTTCACTGCGCTCGTAGGTGATTCCCGAACCTCGGTTTCCGGGCCAAGCCCAGCTTCCCCCAATGTTAGCAAAGTAAAACGGGCTCACTTTCCGGTCAGCGATAATTCCCCGCACACTAGCGTACAGTGGGAGAGTGCGAATACCGCTATAATGATCAAGGCCTACACCTACGCCCACCATTAAGTGGGGAGAAAATGCGTAGCCGTTAACCGTGTGGATTGTAAAAGTACTGGTGGCACCATTGCTATTATCTCCGATCTGAAGTCCTAGGTTAGCGAGATGAAAAACACCGCGCTGGTGAGTAAAGTAGGTCTTCGGTTCGGTATCCGGTACCGATCCAAAGTATATCTTCTTGATGGATTGAAGTGCTAAATAGGTTTGCGATAAAGAATCGTGCGCTAAAGCAATATGGTCATCGTAGATGGATAGCTGAAGCTTTCCCGATATTTTCTGACCATTCTTTAGAAAAATAGTAACCTCCTGATTTTTATCTTGAGCGTAAAGCGATGCCGAAAGCCCCAGGGTGGTCACCAGTAAAACAAATAAAATCTTCCTCATAAATATGTTCTAAAAGAGTAATAAAAGCTACAGGGCAACCAACGTCATAGTACTAAGTAACTTCAGATCCGCCGGATTTGAATAATCATACTGGTACAAACCATCGTCACCAAT
>CAKZPJ010000751.1 GCA_937138955.1 uncultured Flammeovirgaceae bacterium
GAAGATAATAAGCAATAGCTTGCGCGCTAAACTAGATTTATTGCAAAGAAAGTGCAAAATTGTTTTAAAGTATCTAATTTATGGATAGATTGTTATCGTTTTTGTGTAGTAGGTAAAGTCGCACTCTCGTGGATAATCGTATGGAAGTAATCAACAAACCGTCTTTCAGCATCCTAAATCAAAATGTAGCCTTTTTTCGGGCTGATAAGCGCAAGTGGTTTTGTTTGGGGCTAGTACTTATGGTGCCTCTAATGTATAATAGCTGGCGGTTTTTCCCTTCTGATTTAGAAATAGAATTTTACTCTGATTTTAGTACATTTTGGTGGGCACTATCAGTTAACATGATTTGTCCTATCACGGCCATAGCTTGGATGCTTACAATACCTCGGAAAGATTATGTAATGCGAATGATCGTATCTAGCCTTCTCATTTACGGGGTATATATGACTTACGCTGCCCTTCCAATTATAGAGAACACTCCTTTGCTTATTGATTTAATTGCTATTTTCGGTACTTATCTAGTACTATACAGCTGTATTACCCTTTTCCAAAAGAAGTACCTGGAGAAACGTAAGTTCGATGAGTCTCTTCATATCAATTTACTACATGACCTCAACCATCATCGGTTTATGGGAGCGGTTTGTCGGATAGAAGGAATGGTAAAAGTATCTGAAATGGAGGACTACTACCACGATAGTTGCTTGAGAGAAATTGAAGAATTAAAAGAGACGTTTGCCTATATTACTGAGAAGTACGAAAGTCTGCATTAGCTACTTTTTATTTTTCTTCGTCCAGCTATCTCTTAGTGTCACGGTTTGGTTAAAAACTAAACTTTCTACTTGTGAGTCAGAGTCAACACAGAAATATCCTTTCCGCATAAATTGAAATTGCTCTAGTGGCTGAGCACTCTTCAAACTTGGTTCTACCTTAATCTGACTCAGTACTACTAAAGAATTTGGATTGATAAACTCCTTATAATCAACCGATTCTCCTTGCTCATTTTGGTGATTATCCGGTTCCGGATCAGAAAAAAGACGATCGTATAAACGAGCCTCCGCTGATATAGCGTGGGAAGCTGATACCCAATGAATGGTTCCTTTCACCTTTTTGCCGGTAGTATCCTCGCCGCTTTTAGTCGCTGGATCGTAGGTAGCATAGATCGTGGTGATTTCTCCCGTAGTTTCGTCTTTTTCAAAAGAATCGCACTGAATGATGTAAGCACCCTTCAGTCGAACTTCTCGTCCGGGACCCAATCGAAAGAACTTTTTGGGCGGATCTTCCATGAAGTCAGCTCGCTCAATGTATAACTCTGAGCTAAACGGCACTATTCGGCTTCCCCCATTTTCATCTTCTGGATTATTTTCTATCGATAACTCTTCTGATGTGTCTTCCGGGTAGTTGGTAATAACCAGTTTTACTGGGTGAAGCACTGCCATTACTCGAGGAGCGGTTTTATTCAAATCTTCCCGAATGCAGAATTCCAGTAAACTGAGGTCAATCACATTGTCGCGCTTAGCTACTCCCACTCGTTCAGCAAAATTACGTAGACTAGCGGGGGTGTAGCCTCGGCGGCGTAATCCACTAATAGTAGGCATCCGCGGATCATTCCAACCGTTCACGTGCCCTTCGTTCACCAGTTCTAATAACTTACGCTTGCTCATTATGGTATAGTTGACGTTCAGACGAGCGAATTCAATCTGCTGCGGACGCGGATCAACCATTTCTTGGTCAAATTCGCCGATTTGCTCGACAAACCAATCGTACAGTGGACGGTGTACTTCAAACTCCAGCGTACAAACCGAGTGGGTAATATCTTCAATAGCATCGCTTTGGCCATGCGCCCAGTCGTAAGTAGGATAGATATGCCACTTATCGTCCGTGCGGTGATGGTGGCGATGAAGAATTCGGTACATAATGGGGTCGCGCAGGTGCATATTGGGCGAGGTCATATCGATTTTAGCCCGTAGTACCGCTGACCCCTCGGAAAGTT
>CAKZPJ010000752.1 GCA_937138955.1 uncultured Flammeovirgaceae bacterium
GATCTGAAAAATAAATTCGGTCAGTCTTTTCTGGGGAGTAAGTAGTGTTAAGGTGTTTTGGTACGAGGAGTTCGGAACTGCTAAAATTAGAACTCAAAACCCTAAGTACTTTAGCACAATAACACCTCACGCTGAGCGACTATCGCTATAACACGCTAGGTACTATGGTTCTAAAACGCTTCTCGGTACTGGTCATTTTGCGCGTGGCTTTGCTGCTGGTAACTCTTACTGGGTTTGCGTTAATATTTGGGCGGGCTGAACTGTTTTTCAACCAGATCATTCTGGGAGCTATTATTAGTATTCAAGTATACGAGTTGATCCGTTTTGTTGGTCAGACCAATGCCGAATTGGCTAAGTTTTTACTGGCAATCAAATACTCAGATTTTACTATTAATTTCTCTCGGGATAGTCATTCAGCATTTAAAACGCTGCATCCGGCGATGCGGGAGATCATGCAGTCCTACCAGCAGGTGAAAATCGAGAAAGAAGCTCAGTACCAATATTTGCGACTGTTAGTTAAGCATCTGAAAGTGGGTATTATCTCGGTGAAGGGTGAGGATGAAATTACGTTGATGAATCCTCCGGCTTTAGCAATGCTAAAAACGGATACCTTCCATCACTGGAAAAATATTCAGATTAACCGTCCGCAATTTGCGCAGACAGTAGAAAATATGCAGGATGGCGAAAGTCAGTTAGTGGAACTTTCAATGGTGGGTGAAAAACGGCGATTATCAGTGCAAATAATTCATGTACGCTTACTCCAGGAAACGTACCGTATTATTACCTTACACGATATTGAAGACGAAATTGACCGCAGCGAAATCCAGGCTTACCATCGACTCATCCGAATTCTGACCCACGAAATCATGAATTCGGTTACGCCTATCTCTTCCCTCTCCGAAACCCTGCTCACAATGTTAGAAGATGATCAAGGCACTGTTAAAACCAAAGAGGAGATAAACTCAGACTATTTGGAGGATCTGGCATACTCGCTACGAACTATTCAAAAGCGAACCGATGGATTGCTTTCTTTTGTAGAAGATTATCGTCGCCTTACCAAAGTGCCTCAACCCCAAAGAAAGCCATTCTCCGTACAGTCACTATTCGATTCCGTTGGCTCGTTAATGAGGGGTGAGTTTGAGAAACATAAGATTACCTTACGTACCCACTGTGAACCGGATAACCTGTCTGTTTTAGCTGATCACCAACAATTGGAGCAAGTGTTCATCAATTTACTTACTAATAGCATTCAAGCGGTAGAGAATCAACCCGAACCAGCTATTTCACTAAAGGCATCACGACAAGGTGAAAAAACGATATTAGAAGTGGTGGATAATGGCTCAGGTATTTCACCTGATAAGCTAGACGAGATTTTTGTACCTTTTTTTTCTACCAAAGAGAAGGGATCGGGTATTGGACTTAGCCTTTCCCGTCACATTATGGCTTTGCATGGGGGTAGTATCCGAGTACAATCCCAACCAGATATACAAACTATCTTTTTTCTTACCTTTCCCTCCGTAGCTGAGCTACATACTGAAGCAATTCACTCATGAAGAACAGTCTTTTCATACTCTTGATCTGGTTATCGTCTGCTTCGTTCACATTTGGTCAAACGTTAGACAACCCACTATTCGTTTTTAACAATGGAGTGAAAGATAGTATCTATAATACAGTAGAGAAACAGATGAATTTGTTGCTAGACAATGATTATCCGGGTATGGAAAAGCAGGGGCTGGGTAACTTTGATGAAGTGTACCAAGCTCTGCGGGAAAATGACCTGAAACTATACACGATCTACGTCAATATCGATCTGGACAATCCCGAACAACCTTACGACCCTCGCTTAACCGATGTCTTCGCCCAAATTGCCGGAACCGATGCTATGCCCTGGTTTTTCGTGACCAGCAAGCAGTACCCGCCCTCTTCCGCTGAGTACGATTCGGTAGCGGTTCCAATTTTGCAGCGAGTAGCCGACTTAGCGCAACAATAC
>CAKZPJ010000753.1 GCA_937138955.1 uncultured Flammeovirgaceae bacterium
GTTGATGCTTTCTTTTTCAATAGCGGAGAAAAATACGGCACCACCAATCATCAGTAACGATACGCCAATGGCAATCAGTCGGGCAACCTGTAGGTACCGTTGATCGGATCGGTTTTTCATCCAGTAGGGCTTTAGAATATCGACTACCGATACGGTAGCGATGGCGTTGATGCTGGAATCTAAGGTAGACATGCCCGCCGCCAGTACTGCGGCTAAGATTAATCCAGCTACTCCGGTGGGAAGATTAGTCAAGATAAAGTATGGAAAAACCTGATCGGCTTCTAGTCGGGTGATAGTAATATCGGGGAAGACGGTATAAAAGACGAATAGGGTCGTTCCAATAAAGAAAAACAATCCCCAAGTTGGTAGCGCAACTACTGAATAGATGATGGTGGCTTTTTTCGCTTCGTGAGTGCTACGGGAGGCAACATACCGCTGAATAATGTTCTGATCGCTGGAATACATGGCTAAAAAGTGAAAGATACCGAGAAGGGCTACCGTCCAGAACGTTCGTTCATTCAAATTCCAGTCAGTGCTACCTACCCCGAATTTTTGGTATTCTTCGGCCACACTCAGTACTTGAGAAAACCCGCCAGGTAACTGGTTAATCATTAAGACTAAGCAAAGAATACCGCCGAGCCAAAGAACAATCGCTTGAATTACATCAGTCCAAATAACCGCCTCGATGCCGCCGATAACGGTATAAAAACCGATAAACAAACCTAAGAAACCGATTACGGTGACAATGGGAATTCCGGTGAACAAGTTTACTGGAATGGCTACTAAAAACAAAATCTGCCCGATCCGCAGAATTTGTAGCATCAGAAAGCTCAACGTTCCGTACAGACGGGCTACTGGGCCGAATCGCTCTCCTAGGTACTCAAAAGCTGATGTAAGTTGCCCCCGCCGGAAGAATGGAATAAAAAACAGAATAGCCAGCACGGCGGCCAGTGGTAGCATCAAATTGGAAATGAACTGACGCCAATCTAGGGTAAAAGCCGCTGCCGGAAACGCTAGAAAGGTGATGGAGCTGATGGAAGTAGACAGCATGGATAAGCCAATCACCCAACCCTTAAAAGATCGATTTCCTACGAAGTATTCTTCAGTGCTATTGTTTTTTCTAGCGAAATAGAATCCCAAAGCGACCATCCCTAACAAGTAGAGCGAAAGCGTGATAATATCAACAGTAGAGAGAGCTACTTCCATAGACTAAATCGGATTCGTGTTCCCGGTAATTCCCCGTGGGTTTGGACTAGTACCCAGCTAAGAACCAGTAAAAATAACACCGAAGCAATGCCCAGTTGAATGGTTCTGGTAAATCGTAAGGTGGGTAGATTAAAATTAGATGAGGTAGATAGTAATGTTCGGCCTAACAGTAAAATAATTAGAGTATTTATCCAGTAGAGAATATCGCGCAGAGAACCGTAACCCCAGTGCGCTCCCGTGAGAAATCCGCTTAGAAAAATAAACCAGCCTAAGTAGATCATCAGCAACCACCAGGTATTATTTAGCGTCCACTCAGCTACGCCGCTAACTTTTTTCCGAAAGAATAATGTTGGTAGTATACAAATAAGCAAGCTGCCTCCCCAGGCTAAACCCAGCGTCAGTTGGGTCAAACTTGCTTCACTTATGATATTTAGTCTTTCGGCTAGACCAACAAACTTCTCAGTATTAAATTGCTGAATGAGATTGGTTAGAGGAAGTAGAACAATAAGGAAAACCCAACCCAATCGGTTAGCCGCTTTATTAGGCAGCCGACTTTCTGACCAATTCTGAGAAAAGATAGCGTAAGCCATTCCTAACCCACCGAAAAAGCCCAGCGAATACTCCATTACATTCCACCAGTTGAACTCAATGCCGGAAGACGAACCCAGTACTTGCAAAAAATTGCCGAAGGCAAAGCCAAATCCCGCTCCCAAGGAAGAACAAAGAGCGACAGTTCTGCTTTGTTTAAAATCATTACGATAAAGGTACCAACCCAAGGCTAAAGCCGCTCCTAAACAAGCTGCCCAGAGTTCGGAGCGGGGTGGGGTCATTAGCCATTCTAACTGGTAGATTAGTATTCCCCAGATTAGATAGCCTCCGGCTACCATTTGGGTAATTAAAGCGGCCCAATTTGCTTTTTGCTTTTCAGTAGACTCCAGAGATAAGCCGGTTAGTCCGCCGCCCAGGTAGCCGTACAAACCACCAATCAGAAAAAGCATGCAGAGTCCGTAGCTCACGTTGAACCAATCCTCGCCGCGACCGTAGCCCACTACCATTCCGTAGCTTATCATACCACCTACGCCCCAGCCAATAGCTCCCAGAGCAGCAATAGTGGGCAGACGTCGCCGCCACTCCAGGCGATTAGCCAGCACCAGCACCGACAGTACGCCGATGGCACCCGCCCAGGCAGCTCCGTGCTCGTGACCGAATTGACCGCGCACCGCCCAGGCCGTACCTAAAGTCATAGCGACCAGTAGTACCCTTATCCAGGTTGAACGAATTACACTCATTATTTAGCGAATTTGAAACGCTAAGTCGCTCGGGGGGATGTTACTCTTCAGACCCATCCAGAACGCAATTTTCTCCCGCTGCCAGGTGTAAGTAACTGCGATAGTGTCGTCGAAGGAGATGATAGCGGGGTAAGAGAACTCATCGTCGGGATCACCCGATTCAATATCTAGTACTCGCGGCCAGGTTTGTCCATTGTCGGTAGACAGCCCAATCGTAAGTGGAGCTCGGGCACCCCAATTTTCATTGTCCCGATTGTAAGCTAGGGCCAACGTTTCATCAGGCAGTTGAGTCAAATCAATGCCACTGTTGGGGTTAGGCAGCTCGGTGCGGTACACCGGCGACCAAGTTTTTCCGTAGTCTTCCGAATCGCTGCGGTAGACGTAGCCCGCTGAACTGCGCAGCAGCATATGTACTTTCCCGGGTTCAGATTCCCAGAGAGTAGGCTGTATAATGCCTTCACCGTCCAGAGAATCTCGATTAATTTCCAAGTATTCTGACATCTGCCAGGTTTTTCCACCGTCGGTGCTGCGGTCGGTAAAGGCATTCCATACCCGGTTATCTTCGTGAGAGGCTCCAGCTAACCAGGTTCCATCAGAAAGGAGGATAGGTTTGTTGCGCACCGGACCACGACCGCCTTTATCGTCTGCTACCAGTTCGGTAGCTTCACTCCAGCTATTACCACCATCGGTTGAGGTAATTACCCAGGTTTCCCAATGGTCAATTTCTTTACCGACTTTGAAATAGAGGTAGATCGTTTCATCGGGAGCTTGAAATAGTACTGGGTTCCAGTGCGGATCTTCTCGGATCTTTGCAATTTCCTGGGGTTTGCTCCACTCATTGGGTCGTCCTATTGATAGCCAAACTCCCACGTCATCATCTTTCTCTTCGGTTCCTCCGAACCAAGATACTAGGAATTTTCCGTCGGGCCGACGGAGCACCGTAGAAGCATGGCACTGCGGAAAAGGTTGTTCATCCCCAAATATAAAATCCTTTACCGGTAAAGTTGGCTCTTTGGAAATTTGTTTTTCTCCCTCTTTAGGTTGAGAGGAGCTAGAACAGGCAAACAGTGTAAGAGTGCATAGTATGGCTATTGCTAATGAAAAATAGGAAGTACGGGTAAGTAGTAGATTTGGTAGCATCAGGTTGTTGTGGGTTGTATAAAAAGACTCAACTAACGAGTAGCCGAGTCTTCTTTTGAAAGTACAAAATGAGCGGTACTACGCCAAGAATAAAGAAAGATTCTTGACGCAATTCTTTTTACCAAGGAACGTCTAAACCTTCAATGAGCCACATTTTGGCCCAGGGGCTATTCTTTCCTACTACCGAAAAATTCGTTTCCTGCAGTCGGTTAATAGCTACCTCAGCATTGTCGCGATTGAAATTCACTTCGTCTTCCGAATAAACGTAGCGCACTGGCACAACTGGCTGTCGAGCCGATGGACCGGATTGCAATTCGGGAAGACCAGTGCGGCGGTAGTCAAACCAGGGTTCTACTTGTAGCCACTGGGCAATCCACTTTTGCTCCATCAATCGCTTCAATGTTCCATCAAAAGCAACTTCCTGGGACATCATATACTCTTCAATTTCTGATGCGTCAATATCCCATCGCTCCAGTGAAGCCTGGATACCGTTTTGGTAGTGAGTAGGATCGTCCCCAGGAACTGCCCAGCCCTTTAAAGCGGCTTCGCTCATTAGAAACGAAACCTCACTAAAAGTAATCATTTCAGCTTGGAGCAAATCATCAGCTGACTTTTGGTATAATTCGCTTAAGTAGGATACGTGAGGGTTGAATGATTCTTGACCAGGAGTGGGATTTAGGTTGTACTGATCGGGTGCGCCAATTGCTTCCGGAAGACCCACGTAGAGTGAACTAGTATCTACATCTACTTCAACTTGACTCGGATCAAGATAGCGAACTCCGTCAATAATCTGATCGTGCTGGCTCGGGTCGTCGGTGAAAGCAAGCGGGATTTCCACCGGACTAGCCCAAACGGCCAAGCGTGGATCTTCCATCGATTTAAGTGTATCCACAATGGTTTTAGCCATTTTGTGGTTACGGTAGTTTCTTCCGATGTTAAAGTCAGTATTGAGTTGCCAAGAGTCATTGTTGGTGATGCCTAGATAATCCATAGCAGCGATATCGTCGTTGCTGCTGAGAATAGGTCGGGATGCGGCAGCCTCAAAACCACTTTTGGCAAACCCTGGATCTTTTTCCGAAAGGCGCATGTAGTAGCGTAGCAGTAAAGAGTTAGCAAACTTCTGCCACTGCGCTGCATCTCCACCGTAGATTACATCGGAGTTTTCATCAATGCCAATGTAGCTGCTTGGGTCGTTTCCTAACAGTCCATCAGCACGTTCCAGATCAGCAATAATTCCTTGGTAAATATCCTCCTGTCGATCGTAGGCTGGAAGCAAGTTGGCATTGCCACCTTCGTCACCTTGCAAAGCATTTGAGTAGGGAGCATCTCCCCACAAATCAGTGATAGTAGCAAAAAGAAATGATTTCATAATCAGCCCCACTCCTTGGTGAAATATTAGATCGGCTTCTTCGGCTCGTTCCAACATTTTGTCGTTGGTTCGTAAGATACTGTAGTACGAATTCCAGCCTTGGTTGCTCCAAACGTACTGGTTGTGTCCGGTAAGCCAAGCGTCCTTTTGGGTGTACTGCATCACTCCCGATACCGAAAAACCCAAGTTAGCATAAGTCTTGGCCGATTCGGTAAGTACTGTTGCTAGCAACAAATTAGCATTTGCGTTTTCCAGCGTAACGCCGTTGGGGTTCTCATTCAGTTCGGTTAAATCTTCGCAACCGGTATGCACCATCAGAGCCGAGAACAAAGCGATAGTGAACAAGGTATATTTTAAAGTATTTTTCATGATCGTAATGATTAAAAGTTAGCCGATAATTTGATGCCTACCGGAATTACCCAAGGCATGGCGTTCCAGCGTTCTACCCCTTGTCGGAACTGCCCGTTAGCTGAGCTCCCGGGTTGAAAAGCATTTTCGGGGTCAATACCATTTTTCGCTTTGGTCCAAAGAATAATATTTCGTGAATAGATAGCTACTGTAGCATTTTGCATAGCTAACTTATCGGTAATGACTTTAGGTAGCGAATAGCCTAATGAAATGTCCCGAAGCTTTACAAATGATGCATCAAATGTGCTGGCTCGAGCAAAATCCCAGGGGTAGATAAAGGAAGCGGGAATTAAGCGAGTCGTTGACGGATCACCTAGGTTTTCTACGTAGTTTCCTTCTTCATCCTGATACACACCCGGAATGAACGCACCGTCGGTGCCAGGGTAGAACTCATTATCCGCGGGAAACTCGAAGCCACCCCTATCAGGAGTGCTACCGCCTACTCGGTTATCAACTCCAATGATGTATTCCCCAGGATTCGATTTGAGTAATTCGGGAAGGTTAGCCGCATCTCCGTACTGAATAAAGTTGTCTAAGTAGCGTTGCGATTTATAGTCAGACTCGCCGTAGGTATAGGTTCGAGAATAGAACTCACCACCCTGACGCCAGTCAATAGTAGCGTTCAACGTGAATCGGCCGTAAGATAGTGAGTTTTGAATACCCAGTGTAAAATCGTTATTGAAATTACCAATCTTCACTAGATCGTCAATCCCACTTTTATCTTGCAAGTAACCATCGTTAGAAAGTAGCGGCCAGCCGAGGTAAGGCGAGCCCTCATCCTCTACTCGCACGTAGTCCCGGTCCCAAATATCTCCGATTTGCTGACCGACAAACGTGAGTGCCTTCGCTTTTCCTTCGCTCCACAACTGGAAGTACTCAATTCCGTCGGATAGTTCTTTAATGGTCGTGCGATTCCGGGTAAAGTTAAAATTCAAATCCCAACGAAGTGGGCCATTAAGCGGTGTCACCCCTACACTTACGTCCCAACCTCGGCTTGAAACCAACCCGGCGTTAATCTGCTTGGCACTATAACCGGATGAGTTGGGCAGACGAATTCCGAGAATTTGGTTTTCATTATCTAACTCATAGTAGGTAACATCAAAGCGTAAGCGATCTTCGAAGAGCATCAAGTCGGTGCCAATCTCAAAGGAAGTAGCAATTTCTGGTTTGAGTTCAGCATTGAGCAAAGTACTAGGAACGCCCAAGCGTTTTACGTCGCCCCAATCGGGTAGTACGCTTAGTACCGGCTCCAGACGATAAGGATCGGTATCGTTACCCACTTGAGCCCAACCGGCTCGTAGCTTGGCCATCGTTACAAAATCGGGTAATTGGAGCATATTGTCCAGTAGCACGCTTAATGATGCTGAAGGGTAAAAATATGAGCGATTTTCTACCGGCAGTGTGCTTGACCAGTCATTACGAGCGGTTAAATCCAGGAAGATCATTTCGCGGAAGCCAAAGTTAGCTAGTCCGTAAACACTATAAATGGCTTTGTCAAAACGGTTGCTAGTGGCCTGAATGGAGCCCGGTGCAGCGTTTCCGATGGTGAATAGACCCGGGATCGCTAGCTCGCGGGTTTCGTTGGTTAGGGTACTACGCTCTTGCCGCATAATATTGGCTCCGCCCGAAACGGTTAAACTAAATTGTCCTAAATCTTTTTCATAAGTAGCTAAGAAATCAGTATTCGTTTCCTGACGGTACAGGGTTTGTAAACCAAAGGCACCCCGTCGGTTTCTATTGTAGCTGTAGGGAATGCGAGTTTCTCGCTCCTCACTAAAGCGATCTAGCGCTGTTCGTCCCATCAGCCGGAAGCTAGGCGTGATCTGCCATTCCAGAATGATGTTACCGAATGCTCGATTTCGCATGAAACTGTTTTTAAGCGCATGGGCTAAAAAGTAAGGATTGTTTGCTCCGTCGGCGTATGACAACTGCTGAATACCTTCTTGACCGGGAACCCAGAAGTTTTCCAAATCTCGAATGTCAATATGGGATGGTACAGAATATAATGCATTCAGCGGGTTCGCCCCTCGGTCATTGGCTGGACGATTATCGGAAGAAGTTTCTCCAACATTGATATTGGTGCTTACCGTAAGGGTAGGGGCTATGCTGTAAGAACTGGATAAGTTAACCGAGTTTCGCTTGAGATTGGTACCCGGAATAACTCCATCATTGTGCATATTTGTATACGACAAGCGGAAGCTACCCCGGTCGTATGCGTTGTTAATACCAATGTTATTAGTGGTGGTTAAACCATTCTCCAAAAAATTCTTAGCATTATCAGGGTGCGATTCTAAGGGGACGGCTTCGCCGTTGCTATTCCAGATGGGAGCGGTATTACCCACGTCTAGCTCAGGACCCGCCCAATAGGCACTACCTTCATCTATAATTCCCTCTCGCTGTCCCGCCGCAAAATCGGAATGAAAAGGTAAGTAGCGAAACGGAATATCCATCACCGTATTGGAGTTAATTGATACGCCAAAGCCTTGGCTGTTCTTACCCGATTTGGTCGTGATTAGCACTACCCCATTACCGGCTCGGGAGCCATATAGAGCCGCCGCACTGGGGCCTTTCAGCACCGAAATATCGGCAATATCGTCCGGGTTTAAATCAGAAATAGCGTTACCCCAGTCCACTTCGTTGCGACTACCGAACTCAGTAACATTGTTGAGACTGTTATTTACCGGCACCCCATCGATGACAAATAGTGGTTGATTGTCTCCGTTTAATGAGGTTGCACCCCGAATAATCATACTTACAGAGGAACCAGGATCACCGGATACTGACTGAATTTGCACCCCCGACACTTTACCGGCCATGCTATTCAAAATATTTTCTTGAGGTACCCGGCTCATTTCTTCGCCACTGATTTCTCCAATAGAGTAGCCAAGTGATTTCTGTTCTCTGGTTATACCCAATGCGGTTACTACCACTTCTGAAAGTTGGCGGGTATCAGATTCCATCGAGATACTGAAATTTTGTTGATTACCTACCGGCATTTCCTGGGTAATGTAGCCAATCGAGCTGAATACCAGCGTAGACGATTCTCCTTCTACAGAAAGGCTGAACTTACCATCTACATCGGTTATCGTTCCATTGTTAGTGCCTTTCTCCAGCACATTAACTCCAGGCAACTCGCCATTATTTTCGTCTAACACCGTTCCGCTAACTGTGATTTGAATCCGAGCTGTACCGCTACCCTCGTAGGCTAGCATCTGAGAATAAGGCACTTTAGTTAGCGATTGCTTTTTCGCCTGAATTACATAATCAGCATCAGCTATTTTCTTAAACTCTAATCCAGCCGTGCTTAGAACGGCCTGTAATGCTTCCTCGGGGTTTTGATACTTCTTCCGGGCAATAGCCGAGTTAACAGATAAATCATCAATCTGCTTAACACTGTAGCTAACACTAATTTGATGACGCTCCGAAATTTCAGAGAGGGCTACTTTTAGCGAGATGTTCTCATCATCACTGATTACAGTGCCGTTCAAATTATTAGCTGATGCTGAACCGTAAATCAAAACGATTAGTAGGCTGAGCCAACTGGTCAGCAAGATTCTAGAATAACATTTAGGGGGCAAATACAAAGGTTTCATGAGCAAGTAGTTAAAGATGAGACCATAGGTTTACTGATTATGATTATTGTTAATTATTAGTAGTTGATTCTCTTGGTGTATTTTGAGGTCTAATGCCACTGATAGGGCTTCGTATAGAACAGAAAGGTTATCAGTCGGACAGGAGCCGGTGAATACCATAGTTGCTATCTCATAATTATCAAATTTGGTTTGCAGACCGTAATCGTCTTCTAAGCGTTTTGCAATTTCTCGCAGCGTTTGTTCTTCAAAGAAAAGGCGATTATGCCGCCAGCTTATGTATTTTTCAACATCTACCTGACTTTTGATAAAGTTTTGCCCTTGAGTTTGGAGCCGATCTCCAGGTAGCATGGTGTAAGTAGCTTCGTTACGAGAATCAGTGGAACTGTTAACAGTAACTTTTCCCTCGGTCAGCACCACTTCTGCTTGCTGCCTTCGTTGCCGTAGATTAAACTTGGTACCGAGCACCTGCACATCCACTACATCCGTATGCACAATAAATCGCTGATCAGAAGCATCTGGCTGGGTAGTAATCTCAAAAAAAGCTTCACCGGACAGCCAGACGTTTCGAGGTTGACCATTTTGCCATACTTCGGGTGCTTTAAGAATAGAGTTAGCGTTTAGAGTAACCACCGATTGATCCGAAAGTACAATGGTTCTGGTTTTGCCGAACTCGGTTTGATATGTAGTTAGCTCAACTGGAGTATTCAACCACCAGAAGGTTAAACTACTAGTAACAAGCAAAGTAATGATTGCCGCCCATCGGTAAAAGTGAGGAGTAATTCGTGGGGAAGGGCGAGGGGGATCAACTACAGGTTGGGTTTGAATTTTTTGTCTGATATAGATTTTTGCGTTAGCAATCTCCTCAGAACTGGCTTCGTACTGAGTAGACGTGCTATTTGATAAGAAGAGCAATACCAATTGGCGGGCTTGCTGTACTTCCGCTGATTTTTGAGGATGTTGCTGTTGCCAATTCTCCCAGAACTGCTTTGCATCGGTATCATCCCCTTTCACCCAGCGGATAAAGCTAGGGTCGGTGGCTAATTCATCTACCGTATAGTTGTGATAGTCCATTAATGACGGATTCACTAGTAGGAGAGATTACTTAGCTAAATACCCTCACAGAAAAGAGGATTTTTCTTAAGAAATATTTATATGATTTGGTAATCAGTCACTTACGATTACGCATATATCGATTCAGCAGCGGCAAAGTTGAGTAAAGAGTTAAAGAAGAAGACTGCTTACTCATATGCTGCCGGAGTTCGGCAAGGGCTCGGTAAATTAATGTGCGGGCGTACTTCACTTCTTTTAGCTCTAGCACCTCTGCAATTTCTTCGTAACTCATTTCTTGGTGAAAGCGAAGGTAAATAGCTTCTCTTTGGCGATCACTGAGTTTAAGTAGAGTTTCCTTTAATACGTTTAGTTGCTTTTTTTCTAATTCCTCAGCAATAAGTTGTTCTTCGAAGGAAGGAGAGTAAGAATTACCGCGATGATTGATTTGAGGAGAAAAAGACTTTTTGTGGGAGGTTAGTTTGCGGCGGAAGCATACGAATAAATACGACTGTACCTGTTGTACCTGTGAGAGTGATGAGTGATTGGTGTAGAGGTCAACGAAAAAGTCTTGTAAAGTATCTTGCACCAATGAGCGGTGGGGAATGATGTGAAGCCCGTAGCGAAACAACTGAGGAAAATACTTATCGTAGAGCACTTCTAAGGCTGGGGCAGACCCTTTCCGTAACTGTTGCCAGTAATAATTGTCCGGTTGTAGGTTGTTAGCACCCATTATTGAGGGTCTTTAATAGTTAGTATATGCACCTAAAAGTACAAAGTTTCAATATTTTTACGGCTTTTTATATGTTACTATTACGTTAATTTTACACTATAAATACGAAAAATTATTGAGATTTCATACTATCTGAGAGGAGTATAGAGAAGCCTAAATGGTAAAAGTATAAGCTCTACCGACACTTTGTGAGTAGGGAGTCTGTAGAAACAAAGAATAATCGTTCTTTAAATACTATGAAATATGCGCCAACTCATTGTATTTTGGCAGAACTATACAACTACTAAACTAGCCTACCTTTAACTACTATGTCGAATCCTCGCAAAACGCCTCTCTTACCCTTCATCTTAATTACCAGCTTATTTCTGATGTGGGGATTAGCTAATAACATGACCGATACTCTACTAGCCGCTTTCAAGCGAATTATGAGCATGTCGGATTTTCAAACTTCCTGGATTCAAGTCGCTTTTTACGGATCATATTTTTGTTTGGCCCTTCCTGCAGCACTAATTATTAAAAAATATACCTATAAAACTGGAGTATTACTAGGTCTGGGATTATTCATCGCGGGTTCATTATTGTTTTATCCGGCAAGTCAAACGATGGTATACGGACATTTCTTAGGGGCTTTATTTGTTCTAGCCGGTGGACTCTCAATTTTAGAAACTGCGGCCAATCCCTACATTATTGCTATGGGGCCTGAAGAAAACGGAACCCAGCGACTTAACTTAGCCCAATCGTTTAATCCTATTGGCTCTATCATTGGAGTGCTACTCAGTAAGCTGTTTATATTATCGCAGTTAAACCAAGCGAGTGCTGAGTCTAGGGCCGCCATGAGTCCCGATGAGTTACAGGTAATTCAGTCGCAAGAGCTTGTCGCTGTGATGGGGCCGTATGTGGGAGTAGCTGGGGTGCTGTTAATAATCTGGATTTCTATTGCTATTACAAAGATGCCCAAAGCCTCAGATGCGGATGGTTCGCTCGATATCGGTGCAACGGTCAAGCGATTGGTTAAAAATCAGAATTACGTTTGGGGGGTGGCTGCTCAATTCTTTTACGTAGGAGCACAAATATGTGTGTGGTCATACACTATCCGCTACGTTATGGAAGAATTAAGTCTGAATGAGGATGAGGCCGCTTCCTATTATTTAGCAGCATTAGTACTTTTCACGGTTTCGCGCTTCATTTGCACAGTTCTTATGAAGTATATTTCGCCAGGTAATTTGCTGGCAATTTTGGCATTGTTGGCCATTCTGTGTACAGCGATAGTGGTTGTAGGAAGTGGTCTCTTAGGAGTATACGCTCTTATTGCTATTTCGGCTTGTATGTCGTTGATGTTTCCAACGATTTATGGTTTAGCCGTTCGGGGTTTGGGCGACGATACAAAAATAGGAGGCTCAGGATTGATCATGGCAATTTTGGGAGGAGCAGTAATCACGTCAATTCAGGGGCAGGTATCGGATCTTACGGGTAGTATTCATTTAGCTTATATTGTGCCGCTACTTTGTTTTATTGTGGTAGCTTTCTACGGACGGATTGCCCAAAGGAAAATAATAGGTCAGCCTGCTTAGGTGAAACTATTTTGTAAAAATTTTCACAAAGTATTGGTGTTAAGTAACCAGCAGAGGTACGGATGTACTCTATGTAATGCTATTATCCGAATAAAGTTGAATAAAACACGTATTATTGTAAATAATATTTTTTATATGGTTTTTTTGTTAAACAAATGAATAAAGCAATAATCAAAAGTTGCTATATATAGAACTAATTACATTAATTAATCTGTTATTAAAGTAATCCCTTACTTCTTGAACTACTTTATCTTGCACACTATTACATTACTACTTTGCACTTTGTTTATGTCTAATATAGCTAGCCGAGCACATGAAAGGCATAGAATTGAGCCCCCTGTATCCGATGTTGAGGCATTCACTAATAACAAGTCCATTCCTACTGAAATGCGATCAGTCATTTTGGCTGCTCTCTGCCAGTATCCCGATTTGATAGATACTCGAATAGAATTTCGTTATGAAAATGAGATTCGTAAGTCGGTGATGCAAGCTCAACCTAAGGTTGCAAGTTTACTTCGTCACAAATCTAAGCGAACGTACATTATAAAGATCAGTCGGTACCTGGAGCTGAACGACGAAAATTTAGATATTAGCACGTTACCTTTTGAGGTGCTCGTAGGGTGGATCGCTCACGAACTCGGACACGTTATGGATTATCATGACCGAAGCGGACTTTCTATGATAGGATTTGGTGCGAAGTACTGGCTATCAGAAAAGTATTTAAGAAAAGCGGAGCGTCGGGCTGATCTATTTGCGCTAAAGCATGGGTTGGGCGACAAAGTTGTAGAAACCAAGAAGTTCATTCTCAATCATGCTGAAATACCTGATTGGTACAAGAACAGAATTAAACGATTGTACATGTCACCTAAGGAGTACTCTCAACTAATTAGTGAGGCTACGCCTTAGTTTTACTCAAACTTATTTGTACAAAATCTTTCCACTCGTTAAACTTTTCCTCCTTCATCACTCGAGGCATTTTAACCTGACCACCTTTCTTTTTGCTCCGTTCGCTCCAATCGTAAAAAGTATCCGTGGGAACAATATCAACTTTTATTCCTTTTAAAGCCTTAGAGCGGGCTACTCGATAATTTTTATTTACCTCACTAAGTACTTTATCTAAAGCTGAAGTGATTTCAGTACTATCGATCGTATCATCCGCCCCTAAGTACCAATGGTGAATATATTCCTGATCTTCTTCGCGGCGCACGGCTGCTACAGTATATTCAGGGATCGCAACACTGTAACGCTCTTCTAATTCCTGGATAGCGGCATTCATTTTATGTACCGAAAGCTG
>CAKZPJ010000754.1 GCA_937138955.1 uncultured Flammeovirgaceae bacterium
GTTGGTCGAGCAGAATGTCAATCATAGCCTGACTAGCTTCAGTACTAACTACTTCGTGTTGAGTAATGGCTTCAAACAGTCGCATAAGATCGTAAGCAGTAGTCGTGTTGTTTAAGCCTTGCCTATACGCTTTGCCATCTTCCACTCCGCGTCGCACCTGAATATCATTGGCTCCCATATCGCGTAACGTTTGGGTAGCCTTATCGGCTCCTACCACTTCAATGACAATGTTCGTTGCTAGGTTGCTGCTGGAAATAATCATATGGTAAACCAAATCGCGCAGACTTTGCTTGGTGCCAATTTGCTCGTATAGCTCACTATACGAATCATCATCGGGAGAAAGGGAATACGTACTGCTATCGACAATGCTGTAAAATTCGTTTTTAACCAGAATAGAATCATCCAAATTAAGCTGTCCGGCTTCAGCTTGTTTGTAAACTTCCAGCATTACCGGCGTTTTCATAGTACTAGCCGCATGAAACTCTTCTTGGGCATTTATTAGCAGTTGCTCTTCGGGATTGTCTAAGCTCTGGAATGCTACGGCAAAATCGCCCGCTACTTCATTTATTCGGTTTTGAATAATTTGTTCTACTTCCACCAACGTAGACGGACTGGGTTGAGCACAGGCCAGAAAGAAGAGGAAGCTAAGGGGTAAGAAACGAAATAGCATAGTTGGTGCGTTAGAATGAAGCGGGTAATTTGTAAATTAACCAAGACTTTTCAAACGATAGGCGTATGCACACTTTAGTAGAACAAATACTGGCCGAACCACAAGCTAATCTCCTGATGCAGCAGGTACAAGCCGTACTAGCGGAAGAACAGCAGCGACGAGCGCAGTTTTACGACGAAATGACCGAGCAGCAAAAGGTTGAATTTATTAACGGACAAATTTTTAGGCATTCTCCCGTAAAAAAACGACACAACAAGGCAGGTGGATTATTATACAAACTGATAGATACCTACGTAGATTTACATAATTTAGGATTTGTAGGAATTGAAAAGATTCTGATTACGCTTACCCGAAACGACTACGAACCCGATATTTGTTACTTCTCTAGAGAGAAAGCAGAACACTTTACTGAAGATCAGATGAAATTCCCTGCGCCCGATTGGGTGGTAGAAGTGCTGTCGGATAGTACCAAAGCCAATGATAGAGGAGTAAAATTCAAGGATTATGAGGCGCACGGAGTGCAAGAATACTGGATTATTGATGCTAAAAAGGAGGTAGTAGAACAGTACGTACTACAAAACGATTCTTACGAGTTGCTACTGAAAACCGGACAAGGTACTATCAGTAGTCACGCTCTAGCTGGCTTTAGTATTCCAGTGCAAGCTATTTTTGACAAGGCAGTTAACTTAGAGACACTTCGCCAAATTACGACTAGTTAGCCAAAGACGGATTTATCATCGTACCCGCAAACAGAATAGCTCCAGTATGCTTTTCGTGAATGAAATACGCAAACGGACGATCAAGTCGGATCATACTGGGACGTTCCAGGTTAATCGATTCTAGACCAATAGCTACCGCCGTAGCTGCCGCTGCTTCCGAGCCATCTTCATTCACCTCAATAAAGGTTTGATGAATTACACGATCCATGTAGAGCTTTTCGCCCGGAATCTTGTTGAAAAACTCGCCAAAGTTGGCATCAGCCGTAAACGGAAGTTCCATACCCATTCCCTTCAGCACATCGCTCAAGTTCAATTTAAACTCAGTCTTGAATTTAGGCATCATCAGATGGGTCGTAAGAGTATCGGTTTGCTGTAGCCAATTATTAAATTGCTCGGTCGTCAAGTTATTTATCAGGTCAGCAACTGTATTTCCACCCTGAGGAAGCAGTACAATCATGCTAAATTGCCCGTTGCCGTACGGTAGTTCAACCATCTGAAGCTCATCTTCATAATTATAATTCACCTTCGCCCCTTCATTAGACATCATGGGTACCGGAACCGCTGTCTCATTCATTAAGTAAAAAGACGCTTCACGGGTTTTAGCCGGATCAAATTGGTACTGCCAGTTAGCTTTAAAATAAATAGCATTGATCAGAAACATTACATCAGAATCTTTGATCTGACTAATTAAATTCTTGATTTTACCCTGAGTTTGACCTTCTACCCACTGATTAATGGTTGATTTCGCTTCGGGATTGTTAAAGTTTAGTCCTTCAATCCGACCATCGTAAGAATCCTGAATTAATTGGTCAAAACCCGATTGTAGGGTGTATTCATCGCGGAACCAGATAGAATTAGCGATGGCTAGTGCCACGTCTTGATCCATACTGAGCAACTGTTCCATTAACAATTTTGCTGCTTCATTCACTTCTTCGTCGCTCAAGTTAGCTACGCCCAACGTTTCTTTCATCACTTCCTTCGTTTCGCCAGTAGCTCCGTTTACGGTCATATGTAGGGCAATATCTACGCTCAGTGGGGAAATAAAAATATTCTCTTCTGACTTCTCTTGGTGGATTGAGCGAAATAGGTCAACGGCAAAAGAATTGGAAGTTTCTACCAATGTTTCAGCCGAACCAGAGATGGGGCGTAAATCGGGCTGAGTTTTCTGACCGCCCATAGGGTCTTCGCAGCACTGCGTAAATAATAAGCTCACAAATAGGGCGAAAAATACTATTATGATTCTTGATGGGACGATGGTTTTCATAGAATTAAAGATATTGTCTTTTTAACCAGGACTCAATCTGACCCAATTGGGTTGGAATACGGTAGCAAAATTGTCTAATCGAGGATAATATCAGTAAAGATGTTTATCTTTTTGGTGCAAATTTCTCACTATGCACTACCACCTGTTTCTTGTCTTTTTTTTAGCGGTATTTCTATCTCAGCCAGCGACCGCTCAGTCAACTGAAAACCCGCCCAATATTCTCTGGCTTACCTGCGAAGATCTGAATGCCTCCCTGGGTAGCTACGGCGATCCGCAAGCAGTTACACCCAACCTAGATCAGCTAGCCAAGGAGGGAGTAAAGTTTACGCAGGCATTCGCTACCGCTCCGGTTTGCTCTCCCGCTCGCTCGGCTTTAATTACCGGCATCTACGCTACTTCAACGGGCACCCAGCATCTGCGTTCTGAAGTAGAAATTCCTGAGCAAGTGAAAATGCTACCGCATTACTTGCGCGAAGCAGGTTACTACTGCTCGAACAACAGTAAAGAAGATTACAATTTCCAGGATAGTAGCATTTGGGACGAATCTAGTAAAAGTGCTCACTGGCGTAATAGGCCCAATGGAAAACCCTTCTTCAGCGTATTCAATATTGAAACTACGCACCAATCAAAAATCTTCGGTTCTGACGAGGAGTTTTACGAAAAGTATGGTAATCGCCTGACCGACGAGCAGCGACACAGCCCGGATGATATGGTTATTCCGCCTTATTTCTTCGATACGCCCGTCACCCGTCAACTATGGGCACGATATTATGATTTGGTGACCATTATGGATCGGCAGGTGCAAGATATTCTGGATCAATTACGGGAAGATGGATTAGCGGAAAATACGATTGTTTTCTTTTTTGCCGATCACGGCACCGGTATGCCCCGAGGCAAACGAACACTGTACGACTCAGGATTAAAAATCCCTTTTCTGGTAAAGGCACCATCCGCGTACCAGGAAGCTTTAGGATTGACTCCAGGAACGCAAAGCGACCGTTTGGTGAGTTTTGTAGATTTTGCGCCTACCGTGTTGAGCATTGTCGGACAAGAAGCACCGGATCAGATGCAAGGCGAAGCCTTTTTAGGTGAATGTCAGCAGCCAGCCCATAAATACGTTTTTGCTACCTCGGATCGGGTAGACGAAGCCTTCGAAATTTCTCGCAGTGTACGCGGACAACGGTTCTTATACATTCGTAATTATCTTCCCCATTTACCGCTAATCCAATCCAACTTTTACACCGATCAGTCGGAAGTAATGGTAGAGCTTCGCCGAGTTCTGGTTGATGGAAATTTGACTCCGGCGCAGCGACATATGTGGTCACCCAGTCGCCCAGCAGAAGAACTATACGACACCGAAGCTGATCCTCATCAGGTAAACAACTTAGCCAATGACCCGGAGTACGTAACAATACTGACCGATATGCGAACCGCTCAACAACAGTGGGCGATCGAAACCCACGACTCAGGACTAATCCCTGAACCAATGATGCAACGACTAGCCGAAGGCAGCACCATCTACGAAATGGTACGAGATACTACTATCTTTCCTGTTCAGGATGTATTGAAGTTAATTAATTCGTCTCAAATAGAGCTTAGGTTTGAGAATAAGTTAACAGTAGAGTATGATCCGATCTCACGTTTCTGGCTGGTAGCCGGGTTAAGGTCGAGTATGGTCCTAACCCCCTCGGTGCAACGTTGGCTACAGGAATATTTAG
>CAKZPJ010000755.1 GCA_937138955.1 uncultured Flammeovirgaceae bacterium
CCATCCAGAAAAGACTGAAGCTCATTTGATGTTTTTTCAAGTTTAGCAATTGCCTGCTTATGCTCAATATTCTGCAGCCGAAGATCCAATAGCTTTACCACCTGCTTGGCAAGTGTTTCCAGAGCAAATTGCTGTTCCTGACTGAATTCTCGAGGTTCAACGTCTATTGTGCATAAAGTACCAAGTCGGTAACCATCTGGGTTAACCAAAGGCTTACCAGCATAAAAGCGAATCTTAGGATCTAGCTTAACTAATGGGTTCCCCGAAAAACGCTCATCTTCTTGCGCGTCTTTGATTATCAGCATATCATCACTGTGGATAGCATGAGCACAAAAAGCCAGATCGCGGGGTGTTTCGTTCACTTCAAGTCCTACTTTGGCTTTAAACCACTGACGGTCGCTATCAATCAATGAGATCAGTGAGATTGGAACCTTGCAAACCTGGGCTGCCAGTTGTACTAATTCGTCAAACTCCTTCTCTGCAGATGTATCTAATATCCGATAATCCTTTAGTGCTTTGAGCCTTTTTGATTCATTAAAAGGTATCTCGGGTATTATCATCAGTTTACTATTTGGCTATCAGCTTCAGCGTTGAGCTTATCAAGAGTATATACAGAACCATAAAAATAAAAGATTATACCTAACATTAAATTTTTACAGTTTTATGTCATGTGAGATATATTCAAGAAAGAATTAATCCACTCTTTTTTGAAGTTACCGCGGCACAGTCACTCGTTCCAAATCAGAGAAATCAGGTCTAATGCGGGGTGATTCGCCCATACTAGTAAATGTTTCATACTTTTCTATGGCATGTAATTTTCGTGGTGAATATCTATACAAGAAGGCATTGATAGGATGCTGCTGTTTAGCTGAAATCTTTGAGAGTTACATGTTTTGAAGAGAACAAGCTAAATTTCTGATTTCCCTAATGCCTCTGCGATTACGCTGTCGTATAGTTTAGGAATTCTTATCTTGACGTAACCCTTAATCAATTTTTACTTCGTTAGAGCCAATTTCAAAGTAGCCTAAACCTAAATCTCATTTTACAAGAACTATCATTTAAAAGCGTGTAGATAGTAATTTAAGTATGGAATCAGCCAGATGGCAATCCACTTGCGTGAGTTATGAGAATTAAAACTTGAATGTGAAGGGGAGGTTAATCACAGCCCAATATATAGATAGGCTCAGTGTTTCCGGGTTGGAAAAAGTTCTCGGGTGGTACTATAATGGCTTTTGCTTTTATACTTTGTACTCATTTTATAGTGCCAAATTCATGGCGAATCGTGAGACCGATACTGCCGCTATTGTTCGTCAAACTCATACTTATCGCATCGGCACTCGTACCAGTCTTTAACGAGTCGCTCCAGCTCCAATATGCCGACAGAAATAGCTTCAAACCCAACATACTCTTTACCGTACGCGATCATAACGGGGCGTATTGGCTGTTCAGATATGTTCACTTGATGGGCTAGCGACATAGACTGTATCTTCTCTACAATCTTGCTCTGTTCTGGGTCATCATTGTGTATGTTAAGTGTAATCATTTTCCTGTTTGTTTGCTGTTCTACAGACTGCTTCAAAAGAAGCGCTTGTTTATTTTCTTCTACTTCTACGCCAATTGTAATAGTTGGTTTACTGCACCACAATCAAACCCCTTCGGTTCTCAAAACTTCAAACGCGGATGTAAAATTGAGCGTCTATCATTTTTACTGTCAATTATGAGGTTGATTGTGAATAGCAAATTAGTATATTATCTCACCTGCTAACTACTAACAAAACCTACTATGAAAGCATCTATTACCTTCCTAACTTGGATTATTTTATCTACAGTAGCTAATTACCCTTTGTACGCCCAAAGCCAGCCCAACTCGCCTGAGCAGATTCTGCTAAAAGATTATCGCCCGGTTTCGCTATATCAAATCGAAACCCACCAAATTGAGAAAGCGAAATATCCAGTGATTGACCTACACTCGCATAGCTACCCCGATAGCCCAGAACAAGTTGAAGATTGGATTCGCGTCATGGATTCAGTAGGAGTCAATAAGTCAGTAGTAATGACTTATCAAACTGGAAAGACCTTTGACTCACTCGCTCAAATTTATAACCAGTACCCTGATCGGTTCATTCTTTTTTGTGGATTTGACTATACGGGCTACGATCAGCCCAATTACGGTCCGGCAGCGGTAGCTGAACTAGAACGCTGTGTGAAAATGGGGGCTAAAGGCGTTGGTGAACTGGGTGATAAGGGAAAAGGTCTGTTCTACTCGAGCCCTACTAAAGCATTCGGCATGCACATTGATGACCCTCGGATGAAACCACTAATCAAGAAATGTGGTGAACTGGGTATTCCTATTAGCATTCACGTAGCGGAACCGATGTGGATGTATGAACCTATGAACGAGCAAAATGACGGGCTAATGAACGCTTATAAGTGGAGATTGGATGACCAACCTGATATTGTGGGGCATGCAGGTATGGTAAAGATTCTAGAAAATGCGGTACGAGATAATCCCAATACCACGTTTATTGCTTGTCACTATGCTAACTGCTCCTACGATCTATCTATCTTAGGTAACCTATTTGATCAGTATCCCAACCTTTACGCGGATAATGCCGCCCGCTACGCTGAAACCGCAACTATTCCGCGCTACGTAGCCCGCTTTTACGAAAAATATCAAGATCGCCTAGTCTTTGGAACTGATATGGGCACCGAGCCAGCGATGTATCGCTTACTGTTTCGCATTATGGAAACAGATGACGAACACTTTTACGATCGCAATCGCTCTAGCTACCATTGGGCCTTTAATGGATATGATTTACCCCCCGACGTGCTGGAAAAAGTATATCGCACCAACGCCCTGAAGATTCTAGGACTTGAAGAATAACGCACTTAGCGAACGACAAATCGGTGTACCGATAAACTGCCCTGATCATCAGTGACGCGGAGCAAGTAAATGCCCGATGTTAGTTCCAAAACTGATAATTCAGCCGCCTCAGTAAACGTATTTTGCCGAAGTATCTGCCCCGATGAGTTTGAGAGTTCGTAGCGATAATGCTGAGTCGGTTTACCGACCACTTGTAAGGACGACTGCACCGGATTGGGGTATATTCTAACCATTGCCTCGGTCAGATTATCGTTCGGCAGAGCAGTGATTACTTGTGTAAAGGCTGTAGGGTCTAAAACCTGCACGGTGTCTTGATTGGTAAGCTGAATATTATCAAACCACAATTGAGCATCGCCGAAGTCCTGCCGTTCCGCCACAATCTCCAATCGGTCAACTGCCGACCAATCAAATTTTCCCTCTGGTTCGTACCACTCGCCTTCCCAAGCTCCTTGCTCCACGAAGCTCTGGAGCGGAATACGAACTACGTGCCAAAAGCGATCAAAGGACGCAACATCTACACCAATGGTGGTGCCCATGCGCCAGGGCAAATCATCCGCCCCGGTATCCGTATCTAACCAACGAATGTCAAACCTCAGCGAAGGATCGGTTCCTCGTACCAAAAAGCTCAGCGTGTAATCTTGATTAATTAGTTGCGATAAATCTTTATTTGGGGCGAAGTCGAAAGCGATTGTGTTATACTGCTGGGCCTCGGTCCAGTACAAGCAGTATTGCCCGTTGTTAGGCTGATCAGTGGCGTAGAGATTCACCTGTCCGTCAGAATTACTGCTCAGGTTGATTCGTTCACCTACAAAATCGTTATAAATGAGAAAACCGGTACTATCGGGACGGAGCTGGTATTCGGTTTGAGGGGGAACATTAAAATCTAGAGCCTGAAGTAATTCGGTGTTTAAGTTGTGCTCAAACAAATCGTTATCGCCTTCTTCAAACAGGCCGAACCCACCGTGGTAGTCCCAGATCGTCCAGGAGATATTGGCTTCTTCTAGTATTTTTCGTACTTCTTCGTACCAAAATACTCGAGAACTATTGTCGCTATTGGGAATATACACTCCGAACTCGCCGCAGAATACCGGAACTTGTCGCTCCTCTTGGAATCTGGCGGCAATTGCTATTCGCGAACGTACTTGGGATACAAATCCTTCTTGGCCGTAGTTGTCAAACGCTGACTCAATCCAAGTCCCCTGCAACCCATTAGGAAACTCCGGCATCTGGCTAGCTTGATAGGGAAAAGGCACATCGCGTAGAAGTCCCATAGAAGGAGTTGTCCAACTAGCTCCCTGATGGGTAAAGATAAACGGGTCGTAGAAGTGAAAGGTGTAGATAAGATTATCATCTTCGTAAACCGGCATTTGATCAAGACGATAATAGCTATTAAAGTTAGTTGGGCCTACAATAATAGTGTGCTTAGTATCTACTGCCCGAATCGCCTGGATTACCTCCCCCTGAATAGCGTTCCAGACATCATCGGCAATACCGTGGGGTTCGTTCAGCACTTCGTAATACAATTTTTCAAAACGGTTTTGGTAGCGAGCGGCGAGCTGAGGCCAAACTTTTTTCAGTACCTCCCCTACTGCAGGATCGGTGCTTACCGCCGGATCAAAAGTATGGTTGTCCAAGATCAGATGCAGATCTAACTCTTCGGCCCAATCAACCACTGGGTCAAGGAATTCATAAAAGAGTGGGTCAACTACGTAGTTGGGTGCCCCGTTGGTCATGTAGTGGAGATTGATTGGCAAGCGAACCACATCGCAACCCAGGCTTTTGATCTGTTCAAAATCCTTTTTGGTATAGCGAGTAAACTGCACTTGCTGGGCACTTCCAGCCTGAAACCAGCCGGTAAGATTAATACCTCGGCTAAAGGGGATTTCTTGGGCTGATAATGATGCGATAGAGATTAATACGAACAATAACGATAGAAAGAGACTATATCTTCTCATAATGCTAGGCGTAGTCTGTTCAGAAATATAAAAACTTATCGCCTAACAAGCTAACCCGTGTGATATATAGCTGTCCGGGCGTCGTAATAGCTTTTCTGCAGAAAGAATCTAACAAGAATAAAGCGCAAAGCATTCGCAGACGGTCAGGTACTCGATAATAAATAATACCGTTATACGTGATATAGATCAATCCTCAATTGCTCCCCTTTAAATGAAGTAAGATTTACTGCCGACGCAGGAATTTACCTACCGGATCAGTTTATTGGCTTCCTGACGCGGGAATTACTCCGTCGGACTGGTTTGATTGTCTCCCGACACGGGAATTACCCCGTCGGAAGGATTTGATAGCCCGTTTCCCGCGTCGGCAAGGTATCGGAAAAGGTTGACGGGCAGCTTCCCACGTCATTGACCTTTCGGTAAGGTTTGAGTGACTACTCATATCATTGAGAGACGAAAAGCAGCAATGGTTAGGTAAGAAAATGAGTAAAAGCTTCAACTAACTTGGTCTACCTGATTAATTCCGCTATTTTGATACCTAACCTACCATATCCTATGCTGTTTTTACTAATTATCCTTTTGTCTATTAGCATGCCACTAATTGCCCAACAGCCTCCAGTAGGATCTAAAGTTTACCGTTGGGAGGAAGCGAAGATCACTTCGTCGGATATTCGGGTACGGCGACACTTTCTGAAGGGAAGTACCCACGACTTATCTCACTTAGAACTACACGCTACTACCTTATCTCCCGGGCAACCGCTGCATCCGCTTCATACTCACGAGCAGCGGGAGGAGTTAATTATTATCAAGGAAGGTTCGGTAGAAGTGGTTATTGAGGAAGAAAAGCAAGTGTTAGGTCCGGGCAGCGTTGCTTTAGTAATGCCCGGTGATCGGCACAACCTGACGAACGTAGGGCAAGACTCTGCCTCATTCTATATTCTGCTTTATACTGCCAAATCGGAACCCAATCAGCAACGAGCCACTGAAGCGGGCGGTTCTTTAATCGTCAAGTGGAAAGACATACCGTTTCAGGAACGGAAAAAAGGCGGAGTACGATCATTCTTTGAGCGACCTACGGCTATGCTAAAGCGATTAGAGATGCACGTGACTACCCTAAATCCCGGAATTCAAAGTCACCCGCCCCATACCCATCGTCCGGCTGAAATCATATTGATGCTGGAAGGAGAGAGTCAGGAGTTTATTGACGGGGAATATTTTCAGGGAAGTGAAGGTGATTTATACTTTCTGGGATCGGAAACCGAGCATACGATCAAGAATACCGGAACTAAACCTTGTACCTACTTTGCCTTTCAGTTTCATTAGGCCCACCCCGGCAGTGTTTTAGTAACATTTGTTTATTTCCATTCAAACTTCGCTTGCTTAAGGGCGTTGATTAGGTTAGAGACTAATTTGAAAGATATGATGCGGATAATTTCTTGGCAAATGTTTAGGCTAGGTATATTGAGCAGCTTTTTAGCAATCGTTAGCTGCGGAAACAACGATGATTCTACTGATCCTACTGTTAATACAGATGATGATTCTATGCAAGAGCGTTTTACTTTGGTAGAAGCGTATCCCAACCTTTCATTTACTCGTCCGGTAGATTTTCAACACGCCGGAGATGATTCAGACCAAATATTTGTGGTAGAACAACGGGGGGTCATCACCGTTTTTGCGGATGATGTGGCTACCAGTCAAAGTGGTACCTTCTTGGATATTTCTGGCCCGGTAGATGACCGCAGTAATGAGGAAGGGTTACTGGGATTGACTTTTGACCCAAATTACGCTAGCAGTGGATACTTTTTTGTCAATTATACCATCAGTAATCCGGCCCGAACCCGTATTTCTCGCTTCACCGCTTCGGCAGCCAATCCCAATCAGGCTGATCCTAATAGTGAGTTAGTGATTCTAGAATTTGAACAGCCGTTTGGTAACCATAATGGTGGGCAATTAGCTTTCGGACTGGACGGATATTTATACGTAGCTGTCGGCGACGGTGGCTCGGCCGGTGACCCCCAAAGGCACGGACAAGACCTTACTACGCTGCTGGGTTCAATCTTACGGATAGATGTAAGTCAGTCCTCCGCCCAAACGCCCTACACCATTCCCGAAGACAATCCATTTGCGGAAAACGAACAAGGCTTTCGGGAAGAGATTTATGCCTACGGTCTGCGAAACCCCTGGCGCATTAGTTTTGATCCTGAAACCGGGCAACTCTGGGCTGGGGATGTTGGGCAAAACCAACTGGAGGAAGTGGATATTATTGAAAACGGTGGAAACTACGGCTGGAATATAACCGAAGCATCTCAGTGTTTTGAACCCCGCAATAATTGTGATAAGGACGATATTATTCTACCTATTTGGGAGTATAATCATAGCCAGCAGGATTTGTCTATTACCGGAGGCTACGTATACCGAGGTACTGAGTTACCCGATTTAGTAGGTCAGTACGTTTACGCTGATTTTGTCTCAGGTCGAGTTTGGGCTCTCAACGAAGACGACACTAGCAGCCCGGAGAATACCGAACTGATGGATAGCAACTTAGCCATATCTTCATTTGGGGTAAATGCTATGAACGAACTATTCCTCTGCGCCTTTGACGGGAAGATATATCGTATTGAGTCGGTTACATCCTCTAACTAATTACTCCAGGCTTTCTGTTTCACTTCTGATATTTACTACCAAATCAATAACTTTTAACCAGGTTTTTGGTTGAGTATTTGAACAAAATTAATGGTTAAGATGAAGAAGGAAACCATAGAAACTTATCGCTCTGCTTTTGGCAAGTTTACATTTGCTACTATTGTACTAATGGTGGCAACGCTTGCACTGTCGCAACACTTCTTGCTGGGTGATATGATCGGAGCAATTTTAACTGTGGCAGCTTCAGTTCTTATTTTGTCAGTTATCTACTTCAGTATTAACTATAAAATCGATGGTCATTCTCTGGAGATTTTATCACTATTCTCTAAAAAAGAAATTGACGTTTTTCAAATTAGCAGCCTTTGCTGGGTGCAAAGCTTCTACAGCCAACCTAATGTTTACAGCTTTTCCGAAATGCGATTACGGGTTGTATATGGTTATGGTCAGCACATTGATATTTCCCCTAAAAATTCCCAAGAGTTCATTGAATCCTTACTCGCCATTAATCCGATGATACAGTTACAGAAAGAAGCCATAATGCAGGAGTAACTCTCCAATTATTAAACTTTTGAATGGCCTGATTACTGATGTCATTAACGTAAACTATTAATCTTCAACTTTCACTTTACTATTGTTCCCAACTAGCCTGAATCTGACTTCCGTGCTGGCGATCTCGAGTAATAGTAAGGTGGACATCAATTTCGTGTTGCATATCTTCTACATGAGAGATGATACCAACAATCCGACTCTCCTTACGAAGCGATTTTAGGGTATCGAATACCACCCTTAGCGACTCCTTATCCAACGAACCGAAACCTTCATCTAGAAAGAAGAAACTTTGCTCAGATTGATTAAGCGACTTCACATTTTCCGCTAAAGCCAATGCCAAGCAGAGTGAAGCCTGAAAGGTTTGCCCACCCGAGAGCGTTTTTAGCAGCCGGGTTTTTCCGTCGTTAAGATAGTCTCGTACCACAAACTCGTTATCTTCATTTAGTTCTAAGCTAAGGCTATTTTGGGTTAGCTTCATAAATCGCTGATTAGCTACCAAGCATAAGTTTTCCAGCAATACGGTAGAAGCATACTTCACAAAGCCACTGCCTCGAAACAAACTAGCGAGTTCTTTTAGATTGCTCTCCCGCAATTGCTGTTGAGCCAATTCTTTCTGAATAGTTTGGGTTCGCTGCTGCTTCTCTTGCCAATCACGAATCTTTTGTCGCAACAAAGCACACTGTTCCTGCTGCTGCCGAACTTCTAAAGTTAATGCTTGAGCTTTCAGTTGAAGCTGCCGATGCTCTTGATGTTCGTAAACCTGTCCCTGTAGTTCAGCATGTAATTTGTGAAGCGCAACTTCAGCACTGTGCCGTCGATTACGGTAGGTCAAAATTGCTTGTTGCTCAGCATCAATATTCAGTTCCAAATCAATAAGCTTCTTGATTTCTCCTAGATTGTTAAATTCTTTTTCAGTACATAAAGCTTGAATTTCTTCGTTCAACGCTTCGGCTTTTTGAGATAATTTTTGCTGATTTTCCTGTAAGGCTTCGTATCGTCCATCCAATGCGACTATGGCGTTCTGATACTCCTGAAGCGTTTGCTGAGCCTGCTCGTACTGTTGCTCAATATCGGCCAGTTGATCCCGCTTTTGAGTAGACATTGCTTGTATTCTATCTAGCTTAATGTCTATAAAATCGGCTATCGAATAAACTTGTAACATAGACTGCCGTTGCTCTTCAGTGGCTTGTAGGCTACTTTGTTGTTGTAACAATGTTTGCTGCTGATTGCGTAGACCTTCTAACTCAAGCTGTAGTTCTTTCAACTTCTTTTGCCCCTGTTGGCGCATTTGCTGCCACTGCTGTACTTTCTGCTGCTCTTGTTGACTAACTTTTAGCTTACGGTTGATTTCTTCTATGTTTAGACTATTAAAATCCGGCCATTTGTGAAGCTTCTCGTGTCTATTTCGTTTCTCGGTTAATTCTTGCGTTCGCTTCTGCTCCTGCTCCATCATCTGTTGTGCTATCTCATTCTGAGAGGATAGCTTCTGAATATCGCGCTGAAGCTCGCGAAAGCTTACTTCTTTTCGTCGCAGCTCGGCTAGTTCTTCCTGCTTTCCATCTAATACCTTTTTAACTGATGGGCTATGGATAATTTGAGGGTGCTCAGTAGAACCACAGAGTAAACAGGGTTCTCCAGGAGTCAGTTTACTTGCCGCTTGGACTAACCGTTCCTGGAGGCGCAAGTCACTCAGCTCCTTATTTATCGTATCTTTCTGCTGATGCAGTTCGGCCTCAAACTGGACAAATTTATCAGCCAACTTATCGCTTCGGCGACTTTCAGGCCAACTGTAAGCGATCAGCACACTTTCTTGCTTCTCTGCCAAAGCTATAAGATTTCGTTCGTATTGTTGGATTTGCTTATCAACACCTTGCTGTTCTTCAATAAGTTCCTCTCGTCGCTGCGCCCAGTTCGCCACTTCTTTCAACACTAACCATTGATCTCGCTCATTTTCAGCGGCTAATAGCTGATCTTCGCACTGTTCCAGTTGTGTTTGTTGTTTAGCTATATTGTTTTCTACTGTTAATTGCTGTTCCCTAATCTGGGCTAGATTATCAGCAAGTTGTTGCCGACGAGGCTGCACCTTTTTAATCTCCGTTAAATGAATTAAATCTTGACACTGCCGATCAATTTGCTCCCGTTGCTCAAAAACCTCTTTCTTTTGGGCTATTTGCTGGCTAACCTGCTTCACTTTTTCGCGTCCTATTTCAATGCGGTCTTTTAATTTTTGAAGCTCTTGCTGTGCCTGCTGAGCTTCAATAGTTGTTTCTTCTAATAAGCGGAACTTCTCATTGAAAAAGGTTTCCGCTTTGGTGTAAGCTCTTAGTTGTTTCTCTTTATTATCAAAGTGCTCAGACCGAGTGGTTAGTTGCTTTAGCTCACTTTCAGTATTATCAATGTTATCTAGTAGCTTTTTTAAGGCATCTAACTGCTGACATTGCTGGTCTAACTGAACTGCTAATTGTTGCTTTTGTAAAAGCTCATCTTCTGCCTTTTTTAGTAGCTGCTGCTGTTCGGTGATGTCTTCTTCCGAGATTTGCCCAATCTCTAATAGTCGAGCCTGTAGATCGGTAATCACCGTTTCCGTTTTGCGTAGTAGAAAGCCAGTTTTTGCCCCCAAATCGAAGCGG
>CAKZPJ010000756.1 GCA_937138955.1 uncultured Flammeovirgaceae bacterium
GACGAAAATGGCTATATCATTACTAAATCCGATTCTACCCAAACGAATGTTCAGGGAGTATTTGCTTCGGGAGATGCCCAAGATCACGTTTACCGTCAGGCAATCACAGCAGCTGGAACCGGTTGTATGGCTGCACTAGAGGCTGAACGCTTTTTAGCGGCTCAAGAAGCTGATTTGGTAGAAGGAGTTCCAACGATTGCTATGAAGTAAGTCACTTATTCGCAGCTACATAAAATTTAGCCGCCCTAATTATTAAAATTAGGGCGGTTTTTTTATTTCTTAGGAGGTAAGTCAAAAGCCTGAGCTTCGTGCTCGAAGTGGCCTTTATGTGAACCATCGCAGTAGGGCTTATTATTAGATAGTCCGCAGCGGCAGATACTCACCAAAGTTCTACCACCTAAACCATAGGTGTTCCCTTCCCGATCTACAATCTCAAAGTCGCCATCTACTTTGATTGAACCATTGTTGTTTACGGTAATTTTTGTTGATGCCATAGTTATTAGTTGAAAGTTTATCCCGGACTTAGTCCGGGGTTGAAAATGGATAGTTGACAGTGTTATAATTTAATAAGTCCGAACCATCTTATAGTGTTTGATATTACACTCATCGAATTCATTACCTTCTTTATTAAATCCAAAGCGCTCGTAAAAAGGGATGGCCGTTATTTGGGCGTGAAGATAAACTAATTGATTAGCCTCTTCAGATTCGTCAATATCAATAAGCATTCGTTGAAGGATAGCCGCTCCGGCTCCTTGACCACGATGAGGTGCTAAGACAGCAAACCTCTCCAGTTTCACTCCTTTCTCGGTTTCTCGCCACCGGGCAGTGCCGCAAGCAACTTTATCTTTCCCATACGCTAAATAGTGATTTGCTGTAGCATCGTATTTATCGTATTCTTCCTCGGCGGCTACTTGCTGCTCTTGCACGAATACTTCGTCGCGAATTAGAAAAGCCTGCTGGAGCTCTCTATCCGTACTCACTCTATGAACCTCCATTATCGTTGATCTGATCATCGGCTCGTTTATAAGCATTGATAATATCCTTTACAATGCGGTGGCGTACTACATCTTCACTATCAAGAGTAACGAAGCCAATACCACTTACTCCGTTGAGTACATTGAGTGCGTCAACTAATCCTGACCTCTGATTACGAGGTAGATCGATCTGCGAACGATCGCCCGTAATAATTACCTGAGAGTTAGGACCCATTCGGGTGAGGAACATCTTGATCTGCATGGGTGTAGTGTTCTGAGCTTCATCTAGCAGAATAAACGCATTTTGCAATGTTCTTCCTCGCATATAGGCTAAAGGCGCGATTTCAATAATCTTATTCTCCTCATAAAACTTGAGCTTTTCACTGGGAACCATATCGCCCAAAGCATCGTAGATCGGACGCAGATAGGGATCAATCTTCTCTTTCAAATCGCCAGGTAAAAAGCCTAAGTTTTCCCCGGCTTCTACCGCCGGTCGGGTAATAATAATTTTTTTTACCCGCTTATTTTTTAAGGCTCTAACTGCTAACGCCACTGAAATATAGGTCTTTCCGGTTCCGGCTGGGCCAATAGCAAATACCAAGTCATTCTGAGAAGCTACTTGTACCAGGCTATATTGATTCTCGGTGCGCGGTTTAATTACTGCCCCACGGGTGCCGTAGAGTAGTATGTCATCCACACTTTCATCAATCATTGGCTTCTTTTCGTTGCTAATATACGTCTTCACTTCTTCCTCATCTACTTTACCGTATCGGGAATAATGATTTAGCAACGCATTAATAATGTCGTTGATCTTGATAATTTCGGGAGTGCTACCTTGAATACGGATTTCATTACCTCGGGATATGACCTTACTCTTAGGGAAAGCATTAGAAATAAGCCGGATATTTTTATTCTGAATACCTAAAAAATCAGGTAGGGAAACGTCGTCTAGTGTGATAATTTTTTCTACCAATCGCTGTGAGTTTCTGTTGCTAAGATTTTACTATTTAAACAAGTAAACAACCCAGTAATGTTTACTTTTGCCTAAATAAATGTAAGCATAATCTGACGCGAAACCATGTCCATTATTACTTTTACCTCTGACTTCGGAATGAAGGACTACTACGTGGCCGCGGTAAAAGCTAAACTGTATAGTTTGGATGCAAATACCCAAATTGTAGATATTAGTCATTCAATAGAAGCCTTTAATATTGCCCAAGGTTCATTTGTAGTTAAATCGGTTTATCAGGATTTTCCGGTAGGCACAGTGCACTTAGTTGCGGTTGATGCCCAGTCACCCAACCAGAAATATATTGCTGTAAGTTTGAAAGGGCATTATTTTGTCGGTGCCGACAACGGCTTACTTAGTTTACTTAGTGAACAGGGACCAGAGGAGATTATTGAGCTAGATACGCACGATCCCACTACTTTTACGACCAAAGAAATACTTGCTCCGGCAGCTATCTCGCTTAGTCAGGGAACAGCCATTCAAAAGCTCGGTAGTCTGGTCAGTGAGCTAGAGCGGCGGCTACCCCGCATGTTGAAAACAACCCGTAAGCAGATTGTGGGTCATGTGGTTCACGTTGACCATTACGGTAACTTAATTACCAATATTGACCAATCTACGTTTGAACATCTTCAAAAGGGAGCCTCATTTAAATTACGCTTTGGTCGGGAAGTAGCAACCTACTTACAGCAACATTATCACGAAGTAGAGTACGGTGAAGTATTTCTGCTATTTAACAGTGCGGGATGGTTGGAAATTGGAATTAATCAGGGCAACGCCCACGAGCTTTTAGGGCTAGGGTACGATAGCCCTATTATGATTCAGTTTGAGCGAGATAGCGGTTAAAGTGCTTGATAAATTCTGTAAAGTTAGCTACGTTTGCTCTCCGTTTTTGCCCAGGTGGCGGAATTGGTAGACGCGTTGGTCTCAAACACCAATGGCTTCGGCCGTGCCGGTTCGAGCCCGGCCCTGGGTACTACTAAAAGTCTCAAGTTAATAGCTTGGGACTTTTTTCGTTATAAGGCTGAGCCTAATGTCTGATGATCGTCGATCCCCACTAATTAATTTTTGCTCATTTTTTGATTACACTTGGAATCTGGAAAAGAAATATTACATTTATAGTGTACTATTTAACTAATACACTATAACATGATTCACTTGGATCAACTTACGTTTAGCTATCGTAAAGACCGGCCGCTGTTCCATCAGCTCA
>CAKZPJ010000757.1 GCA_937138955.1 uncultured Flammeovirgaceae bacterium
TCCGTTGGGGTTTCGCTGGTTTCACTGGGATTATGATACCGATGATCTATACCTGAACGGGAAGAAAATCAATATCCACGGATTCAATCGACACCAGGAATATCCCTGGCTGGGTGATGCCATTCCGGACTGGATCACCATCTGGGACTTCATTGATCTGAAGTACCGCCTGGGAACCAACTTTATGCGTCCGGCCCATTACCCCAACGACCCATTAGTGTACGATCTGGCTGACCAACTGGGTATTATTCTGGTCGATGAAGTACCCAACATTAAAGCAATTGATTTCTCGGAAGAAGTACAGGAGCAAAATGTGCGCGAAATGATTCGGCGCGACCGAAACCACCCCAGCGTACTCTTCTGGAGTATGGGCAACGAAACCAGCGATGGTGCCGACTCTAGGTGGGCAGCGGAAGAAGATACTACCCGCATTATCCACAGCCGAAAGGCTAAAGATACTGGCGATTTTGTGGAACACACGCATCAGAATCTGGATATGGAAAATCTGCTGCGGGTCACCATTCACGGCTGGTATACGCAGGAGGATGTACTCAGTGATGTAGATGCCAATCCGCCCAACGGGCAGCACGCTAGCACCGAAGTGTGGCAGCACCAAATGGCCCAAGTGCGGGGCGGAAGCGTGCGAGGCGTACTGAACGACAATATGGTAGGCTGGCTCTACGCTGACCACGGGGCCGACCGGGAATACGATAATGCCCCGTTGCTGCACATTAATCCCAAAGGATGGGTGGATAGCTACCGGGTACCCAAGTACCTGTACTTTTTGACCCAAGTCAATCAGGCGGCGCAACCGGAACTGTTCATTCAGCCCCACCACTGGCGACAGAAATATCTTGGGCAGCGTAAAAATATTACGGTAGACTCCAACTGCGACAGCGTAGTCCTTTTCGTGAACGATAAGTTACTAAAAATGATCTATCCAGCAGCGTCTTCCTTCCGTACGGTGACAGTAGAAGACGTTCTCATTGAAGATGCTACTCTGAAAGGCGTTGGATACTACGGTGACCAAACCACTGAGATGGAAGTTGTAATGATAGATGCTCCTCATCTCCTGTTGCTCACTACCACCCATACCGAGAATAGAAGCGAGTCGTAACAGGATGGTGGCGCTCACCGCCTACGTGGTAGACCAATCTGGGGCCGTGGTATTTGATGCTTCTGATACCCTGATCTGGAGTATCAATGGCCCTGGTGCGCTGGTTGGACCATCGGAGTACACATCAGACTTATTTCGGCACCAGGCTGCGGAAGGAATGGGATATACTATCGGCCCTACCAGTAATGTGGTGCGGGCTTCTAACCAAGAAGGAACTATTGAAGTAACCGTAGCCGCTGCTGGCTTAGAACCAGCTACTATCACCCTGAAATCGGTAGCAAACCAGCTCCAACAAAATTTAATTCAGCAGGCAGTTATTAGCGACGAAGGAAGAGAGAACGTGCAGCGGTACGAAGACTTTCAGGAGAAGGCGAACTACCGGGAAGTCATCCAGCCTATTACCGAAAACATCCCGTTCACCCCTAATGATTCTTCAAGGGAAGAGCTGGATCAACTTATTCGGGCTAACAATCAGATAAGCCCCCGCTACGATCAGGCCTATGAAGTACTGCTAGATGAATTAAGTAGTGGGATACAGCGGGCTGGGGGAGAACTCATTGCCGATGACTTCAACTTTAGTATCCGGCCGTTCAATGATTATGCAGTAATTGTGCGAACCATTGATAACGCTACCCTCAATCTGACTTACGCCCAGATGCTAAAGGAATACTACCGGGAGCGAATTATGGAACAGAACGCTCCGCTGGATGTGGTTGAGCAGGTGGCGTTGATTCGTAGCGTGCCTTCCGACCATGTTTTGCTGCAAGTGAAACAACCAGAAGAAAATCGTCCTGAAGGATCAGTAAAAATGATGTATGTTAAACGTCCGGCCATTGTCTGGAGTAGCTCGGCTGAGCAAGGGATCTATCATGCCTTTCCTTTCTACCAGCAGCTCAATCCAAAAGAAAAAGCTCAGGCATTTCAGCGCATCGCGAAACTTACACCCTACGTTATTTATGAGCCCCAACTCGGAGAATTTCAGTTTGAGCAAAGTGAACGCTACTTACTAATTCCTACAGTTGAGTAAAATTAAGTAATACAAACGTTTTAAAATATGGCAAATCTACTACCCAGGTTAAATTCGAGAAAAATGAAGAGACAGTTTGTAGTGGGAGTTATTTATGTCTTACTTTCAGTAGTATGCTACGGACAGAAAAAGCCTAACATAGTCATAGTTGTGGCTGATGACTTGGGTGTGCCCTTATTGGGGTGTTACGGAAGTTCTTTTTATAAAACACCAAACCTAGACCGGTTGGCTCAGAGGGGGGCTATGTTTACGAATGCTTACGCTGCCGCAGCGGTATGCAGCCCTACTAGGGCGGCTATTATGACCGGTAAGCACCCTGCCCGGTTGCATCTAACAGACTTTATTTCAGGAAACAAAAGCACGAACTATCCGCTCGTCCAGCCCAATTGGCAGAAATACCTGCCTACTGAAGAAATAACAATTGCAGAAATCTTTAAGCAAAATGGGTATGAAACAGCATTCTTTGGAAAGTGGAATCTGAGCAAAGCAAGAACACCTCCCGCTAGTCTATCCCATAACCCCAATCATCAGGGCTTTAATGAAACTTTTGCCACTTATAAGCCCTCGAAGAAGTTTCCATTAGGAAAGTGGCAAACTGCCGAAGAGGATGCCCATAGTGTGGATACCCTAACCAATCGAGCCATTGACTTTGTTCAGCGAAATAAAGATGCACAGTTTATGCTGGTTCTTTCCCATAATTCAATTCATAGTCCGATAATAGAAAAGGAAGCTTCTATCAGAAAGTTTGAGCACCAACCTGATGCATCGGAAGATGGCAATAATCCTACTGTTGCTGCTATGGTACAACGATTAGATAATGCCTTTGGTCGCTTGTACAGTAGTATTAAAGATTTAGACTTGTTAGAGAATACGGTAATTATCTTTTGTTCTGATAATGGGGCAAGTGGATCTTATACAAAGCAAACCCCCTACAGGAAAGGTAAGGGATGGTTATACGAAGGTGGCATTAGAGTACCACTACTTATCCAGTGGAATGATATTAAAGAAAATACTATCATCGACAGCCCGGTGGTTTCAATGGACTTATTTCCTACAGTTTTAGCGTTGGCGTCAATTGTACAACCTAATCCACTGGTAGACGGGGTAAACTTAGCACCGATACTCGTGGATAATCAACCATTACCTAGTCGAGATCTTTATTGGCACTACCCTCATTATCACAAAGGTTCAGGAATGTTGCCCGCTAGCGTAGTACGGTCAGGTGACTATAAATTGATTCAGTGGCACGAACCTAAAATGCTGCAACAGAGTGGGGTATACGAACTATATAATTTAAGAGAAGATGTCAGTGAATCTACAAATTTAGCGACCAAGCTACCAGAGAAAACCAAAGAATTAGAACAGTACCTTGAAAAATGGAAATCAAAGATTGGAGCCCAGCAACCACTAATAAATGTAAACTATAAGCAGTGAAAACTTATACTGCCTGAGTAGTAATTTCAGCTAAACTTAGTGCGGTATGTAAGCTTCCCGAAAAAGTGATTCATAGTTTCAACTAGCGTACTGTAACAATGAAGCTACTTTTTATGATTACGAGAAGAAGTTTGACACTCTATGGGTAGGGCTAGGGCGACAAGTGCTAGAAAAAACAGTCGGTACTTCCTCTACTGACCGACGGACTAAAAAAAAGCCCAAAGCTGCTACGGAATGATCGAGATGAGCAAAGCCCATCGGTTTAGTAGTAGCCTTTCAGGGAAAGTTACCCCGTACTTGGCCGAACTGCTGGTGTATGTTGGGCAAGACCATTGTTATAAGCCTGGTGCCCAACTGGTAGAGAAGTTATTGCTAGAATGTGCATCCCAAGAGGAAAGTATCAATT
>CAKZPJ010000758.1 GCA_937138955.1 uncultured Flammeovirgaceae bacterium
CCGCTCGGTAGCAACCATGCTCTCAGACGAAGTTTCCAAGAAGTTCGGTAGCCCAGGTTTACCGCTGGGTACCATACACTTTAAATTTAAAGGATCAGCTGGCCAGAGTTTCGCAGCTTTCACGGCTAAAGGAATTCGGTTCGAGCTGGAGGGTGAAGCTAACGACTACTTCGGTAAGGGTTTGTCCGGAAGCGAGCTAATCATATACCCTCACCGTGAGTCGAAGTATGTACCTGAAGAAAATATGATTATCGGTAATGTGGCTTTCTACGGAGCTACTGCTGGTGAAGCTTACATTCGCGGACAAGCTGGCGAGCGGTTTTGTGTTCGTAATTCGGGAGTTAAGACAGTGGTAGAAGGTATTGGCGACCACGGGTGTGAGTATATGACCGGTGGAACCGTAGTAGTGCTTGGGCGCACCGGGCGCAACTTCGGAGCGGGAATGAGCGGCGGAGTTGCGTTTGTCTACGATCAAGAAGAAAGATTTCCCAAATACTATAACCCAGCGCAGGTAGGCTTAGAAAGTATGAATGAAGATGATGTTCGTACAGTGTATACCATGCTTCAGAAGCATATTGACTATACAGATAGCCATGTTGCCCAGCGCTTGCTACGAAATTGGGATGTTCTTTCTCAGTATTTTGTTAAGGTGATGCCTCGGGAGTACAAAGCAGCATTAGAAAAGAAAAAAGCGCAGAAGAAAGCTCTCGAAGAACAAGTGAAAGTGTAATGTGGGGATTAGGTATTGGACGCTTCATCGCCTGTTCCCCAATCCCTGCCCCCAAAATCTAATACCTAAGTTATGGGAAAACCAACTGGATTTAAAGAATATAATCGCGAGTTGCCTGCAACGCGTGACCCAAAGGAGCGGACTAAAGATTATCAGGAGTTATATCTCGATTTCGATGATAAGAAAACTAAGGATCAGGCAGCTCGTTGTATGGACTGTGGTATTCCGTTTTGCCACAATGGTTGTCCGCTAGGGAACGTTATCCCTGATTTCAATGATGCCGTATACGAAGAGAACTGGGAACTAGCGGCTCAGATTCTGCACTCAACCAATAATTTCCCTGAGTTTACTGGCAGAATTTGTCCGGCTCCCTGCGAAGCCTCCTGCGTTTTGGGCATTATAAAGCCTCCGGTAGCGATTGAGCATATCGAAAAATCAATTGCGGAAAAAGCTTTTGAGCTAGGATTCATTCAACCGGAACCACCTGAAACCCGAACAGGAAAGAAAATAGCCGTAATTGGTTCGGGACCGGCCGGATTGGCTGCCGCCGCTCAACTCAATAAGGCGGGTCATTGGGTAACTTTATTTGAGAAGGATCAGCGTATTGGCGGATTACTACGCTACGGAATTCCTGATTTCAAAATGGAGAAGTGGGTAATCGACCGCCGACTAAAAGTAATGGAAGAAGAAGGGATTACCTTCAAAACCGGAGTGCACGTAGGTAAGGATATTACTGCCAATCAGCTAGAAGATGAGTTTGACGCTATTGTAGTGAGCACCGGAGCTGGAGTGCCTCGTGATTTACCTATACCGGGGCGTGAGTTGAAGGGCGTTCATTTTGCTATGGAGTTTCTTACCCAACAGAATCAGCGAGTCTCTGGCGACCGCCTCACCGATGATTCGGATATTTGGGCTACCAATAAGCACGTAATAGTAATTGGTGGCGGTGATACTGGTTCCGACTGTGTGGGAACATCCAATCGTCACCAAGCTGCTTCAGTTACGCAAATTGAATTAATGCCTAAGCCTCCAACCGAGCGTGGAGAAGATAACCCCTGGCCCCAGTGGCCTATGATTTTACAAACTTCGTCTTCTCACGAGGAAGGTGCCGAGCGTAATTGGTCCATTATGACCAAAGAATTTACCAGTGATGATGAGGGTAACGTCAAAGGTCTCAAGCTGGCTAAACTAGAGTGGAAGGTAAACGAAGAAGGGCGGCCTTATTTTGACGAGATACCCGGAAGTGAGTACGAAATTCCTTGTGGCTTAGCACTATTAGCGATTGGCTTTCTGCATACCGAACGACATGGTCTGCTGGAAGGTTTGGGAGTAGAATTGGATGATCGAGGAAATATCAAAGCTCAAGAAGGGCAATATCAAACCAGTAAGCCTAATGTGTTTGCTGCCGGAGATGCTCGCCGGGGTCAGTCGCTAGTAGTTTGGGCCATCGCCGAAGGCCGAGAAGCTGCCCGAGCAGTAGACACTTACCTGATGGGCGAGTCTAAGCTAGAAGCCCGGGACGAATCTATGTTACAAATAGCAAATGCCGGGTAACTACGGTAAAAAGGATCAGAGACTTCCCAGCAACTAAATAAAAGAGAATTACACTAACGGTTAGCCATTGGCTGACCGTTTTTGGGTTTTACAGTATTGGCAGGAAATCTTCATTAAGATCATTACCCGACTTATCAGCAAAAAGCTTAACTTTCCGGCTTATTGTATTATCAAAAGTACACATGAAATATCTTATCGGGTCATTACTTTCACTGACTACCAGTATGTTGTTGGGGCAGATACCTACTCCAGCAGATTTTTTAGGGTACGAATTAGGAGAGCGCTTTACTCGCCATGCTCAAGTACTTGGTTATTTTGAGCAAGTAGCTGAACAAAAAGCAACAGTTACTTTAGTAAGATATGGCGAAACCAATGAGCATCGTCCATTGGCAGTAACGTATATAACTTCTCCCGAAAATGTAGCTCAGTTGGCGGCAATTCAGGTCGCAAATTTGGCGCGTACCGGATTGGGTGAAGGCGATAGCCAGGTGTTTAACGATCTTGCTATTGTATGGCTAAGCTATAACGTACACGGAAACGAGGCGGTATCTACTGAAGCGGCTATGCGCGTTTTGTACGAGTTAGCCAGTGGAAATAACGCTCAAGCAGTGGAATGGCTAAAAAATACAGTAGTCATTATTGATCCGTGTATTAATCCTGACGGTCGCGACCGCTACGTGAATTGGTATAATCAGAAAGCAAATACTATTCTCAACCCCCACCCCGAATCTTGGGAACACGATGAACCCTGGCCCGGTGGGCGGATGAATCACTACTTGTTTGATCTAAATCGCGACTGGGCTTGGGCTACTCAACAAGAAACCCAGGAACGATTGAAGCTTTACAATCAGTGGCTGCCTCATATTCACGCCGATTACCACGAACAGGGCATTAATAGCCCGTACTACTTTGCGCCTGCTGCCGAGCCGTACCACGCCGTTATTACTGATTGGCAACGCGAGCTACAAAATATGATTGGTAAGAACAACGCCCGCTACTTCGATGAAGCCGGATGGCTATACTTTACCCGAGAGCGGTTTGATCTGCTGTATCCAAGCTATGGAGATACGTATCCTATGTTTAATGGGGCAATTGGTATGACCTATGAGCAGGGCGGATCAGGCCGGGCTGGTTTAGCGGTGCTCACCGAAGAAGGCGATACACTTACCTTGGAAGACCGAATAAGTCACCACGTGACCACTAGCTTATCTACTATTGAAATAGCTTCTCAAAATGCCGAACGTATAGTACAGGAATTCTCAGATTTCTATCGGCAATCGCAGCGGGGCGAACTTGGAAGCTACCAGAGTTATGTGGTGAAGGCTGATAATAATCCGGAAAAAATAATGGCTCTGCGCTCACTGCTAGACACCCATTATATCCGGTACGAGGAAAGTACAGCTTCGCGTAACTTATCAGGATTTAGTTATCGACAGAATGGAGAAGTTGATTTTCGATTGGAAGAAGGTGATTTAGTCATTTCTGCCAGTCAGCCTAAATCAGTACTGCTACAAACTCTCTTTGAACCCGAAGCGGAACTTTCCGATTCTATTACCTACGATATCACCGCTTGGGCGATTCCTTACGCTTACGATCTAAATGCTTATGCACTAACTACCAATATCAACTCTACTCAGCAATTTGCCGAAACTACGTTCACCTCTCAGTCGGTGGAAGGGTCAGCATATGCCTACGTGAGTAAATGGAATGGAGTTCAAGATGCTCGGTTCCTGTCCCAACTCATTCAACACGGAATTAAGGTGCGATACGCGACCCGAGATTTTTCGGTAGAAGGACAAGCCTTCGATGCCGGAACCCTTATTGTTACCCGAGCCAACAACCAAGCGTTAGGAACACAATTTGACCAGAAAGTTGTAGCGCTTGCTAATAGTTTGCAGCAAGAAGTCATCCCAATCCGAACCGGCTATGTTGAAAGTGGTTTTGATCTGGGTTCGGGTGAAATTCGTTACATAGAACCGCCTAAAGTGCTGTTAGCTGCTGGCGAAGATATATCGCCCTACGGATTCGGAGAAATATGGTATTTCTTTGAGCAAGAGTTACAGTATCCGGTATCCGTAGTTAATGCCCAAGAACTAGAAGGTGTAGATTTATCGACCTACAACACGCTGATTTTACCCAGCGGACAGTACCGAACGGCTTTAGAAGAGGTTAACCTTAGAAACTGGATCAAGGGGGGAGGTAAAGTTATTGCTCTAGAAAATGCTCTGTCCTACTTTAAAGAACAAGAAGAGTATCAATTATCAGAGTTCGGTAACGACCAAGAGCAAAAACGCATTACAAGGCAGAAAGACGATTATCAAGAACAGCGTCAACTTGCTTCTTACGATGAGCGCGAGCGACGAAGTATCAGTAATTATATTTCGGGTAGTATCTTCAAACTCCGGCTAGATAATACGCACCCGCTGGGTATGGGCTATCCCGAACACTACTTCACACTAAAGCGGGGCAGCAAGCGCTACGGCTATTTAGCAGAAGGATGGAGCGTGGCGACTTTAGCCAACCAAGAATCACTAGTAAGTGGTTTTGCTGGGGCTGAAGCCCAGAAGCAACTTTCTAATTCTCTGATTTTCGGGGTAGAAGAGTCAGGTGATGGGAGTATTGTTTATATGGCTGACAATCCTCTGTTTCGGGCTTTCTGGCAAAATGGAAAGCTATTATTTAGCAACGCTCTATTCTTGGTAGGACAAGATTAAACTGACAAATAGGCTTCCGTTTATAGAAGCAGTCGTAGTGATTGTACTCACTTCCTTACATTTGTAATAAAGTACATCTATTTACCTACCCGAGAAGGGTGCTTATGAAGCGATTTAAAGTTTTTCTAAAACTATCGCGTTACTAGTGATGATTTTCAGTGATTTATGAAGAAAATCTGATCCAAGTTGTTAGCGCGACATTTAACCATCTTCCAACTGGTTTAAATATGCTGAAAATAAAGCAGTTCTGGCAAAACAGATTCTAAAACTTTAAATCACTTTTATAAGTACTTTTAACCCATCAGCTACATTGTGTTTTCCAATCTGACCCGCCATTATCAATTTAATTTCTACTAATCATTATGAATCGAATTATTACTCTCATTGCCCTGTTTGCATTAGCTGCATTCACAACCGCTCCAGTTGAGCCTTTTATTACCGCCAAAAGCTTTCAGAAGTCAGGTTACGGAGAGAAAAAAATGAAGAAAGCCCCCCAGAAGGTTTTTATCAACTCATTTTTCGTTAACTATCAGTTAGTAGCCGGTGCTATGGTTTCTAGTGCCACTGGGGTTTCTAAAACCGGAATGACAGTAGCTCTCGATGGAATTAACGCCGATCAACTTCAATAAGTAACTGACAAAGCGTACCAAAGATTTGCAAAAAAGTTGAAAGACAATGGGTACGAAATTGTTTCTGCTGACAAGGCAGCAGGTGTTGAAGCCTACGCTGATTGGGAAAGATTATCTGGTGGAACTCCTAGTAAAGCGCAACTTGTTGGATATTTGTCTACGGCTCCTGCCAGTTATGATTTCTTTGTAAAGTGAGTTACTAAAAAAGGGAAAGGCAAACGTAGTTTCTTCGACATCGCGCCTAAATTAAGTAAGCAATTAGACGATGCATTAGTATTTGAGGGGGCATTTAACTTTCAGTACGTAATGATGGATGCTAGCTATAATTACCTGATGGAAAGCAGTAAGGTAAAAGTAAAAGTAGATTTCAAGATACCTGCTACCGCTGTTGCTCAGTCTAAAAAAGGTTGGGCGGGGCAAGGCTCTCTAGAGACTAGTCCAACGCTAGCTCGCTTTGTATACGAGGGAAGAGCACCTGGCCTTGGTGCAGAATCAATTATTGCTTATTCGCCTAAAAAAGATATTGATATACCTGGGGTCGTGGAAGAGAAGAAATTTAAGGAGTATACTGCTAATCCCAACCAACCTTATAGCAACTACGCCTCTTTGGGAATTCTTGTGGATAAAGATGTGAAAGTATCTCATTGGGTGAAAGCAGATACGGAAGCCTACTTAGCAAAAGCGGAAAAAGCACTTAACGGCTACCTCGATTTTATGGTAGAGAAACTACTCGATTCCTCTGGGGGATAGTTTTAACTAAGAATATTTCTGAGAGAAGGCTACAACTACTGTAGCCTTTTTTTGTGTAAATAGTTTACTTACGGATTGGATACCAGTAAGCCTCGCTCCAACAACCATGCTTCGCAGAGTTCTGGCCAAGCGGAGAATGCCGAGTAACGGCTACCCATTCCCAATCCGTGTCGCCCCCTTTCAAACACATGCAATTCAGCTGGAATATTCTTTTCTCGTAAAGCCAAATAAAAATAAATACTATTTTCTGGGGGTACTCCGGTATCTTCGTTGGTATGTACCAAAAAAGTAGGTGGGGTATCAGATTTTACCTGCCGTTCGTTAGAAAGGGAAGCCACTAATTCAGCATCTGCATTATCACCAAGTAAAGAACGACGAGAACCTTTGTGCTGATAATCTTCGGTAAAAGAAATAACCGGATACAATAAAACCATAAAATCAGGACGACTACTTTGTTGATCAATCGTGTTGCTAGCACGAGCATCTCCTAAGTCAAAGTGCGTACCGAGGGTAGAGGCCATATGCCCTCCGGCGGAGAAGCCTAGTACACCGATTCGGTTCGGATCAATACCCCATTCTTTAGCATGAGCCCGCACAGTGCGGATAGCTCGTTTACCATCGTTCATCGGAATGGGATGCTTATAGCCATTTCTCCCTAAACGGTAGGTCAGAATATAGGCCGATACTCCAAAAGAATTAAGCCACTTAGCAATCTGGTGCCCTTCGTGATCCATCGCCAACATGTTATAACCTCCACCGGGGCATACTACTACCGCTGCGCCGGTAGCTATATCTTCCGGCGCCGGGTATCGGATGAGTGATGGCTGATCTTTTGCTTCGGTTCCCGTAGCTCCTGGCGCACCATCGGCCCATAGTTGCAACGTATCTGGGGTAGACTGAGCCATAATATTAGTGAGCGTAAAGCAGCTTAATAAAGCTAGAAAAAGAAATTTCATGTAGTGGATGATTTAAAGTAGTATTTCACAAGTTGATAGCTGAATATGAAAGGGAACTACCAAGCTATTGAATATATTTCACTCGGCAGTTTTAACTGATATTACTCATAAGCAATTGAGCTCTTCATTTGCTGTAGTTCTTGGAACGCCAGCTGAATTGCCGCTGCATAGAGTTTATGCTTGAGGGCAAAGTAATTAAGCTTCGTATGAATTTTTAACCACTCAATCTGATCGCGTAGCACTTACTTGACTGATGCTCACCATCAGATAGTCGACATACTGGTCAAATAGGTTTTGTTTGTTTATCATCTAAATTACTACTTTAGTGCGTAATATCAGTTACAAGTTTAGATACTTTTCAATAGCATCTATTCTTGTGCGGTGATCGGTTAACTCATTAGTGGTATAATTCATATACTCAGTCAAATCCTAATCTAGTTCTTTAAAAGCATCCCCTAAACCTTCTACACTTTCCTTTAGAAAGCTAATCTTATCATTCACCAAGCTTAGGCTTACATTTGTCTTAAATTCTCCATCCATAGCATTCTAAAGTCAGTAAAGTTTGAATTTCGCTATAATTCTACAGCATAAAGTTAACGACAATTACATAACTACAGTTGACTTTGCATAATTAATATCTATTACGAATTAATTCGTAATTACCTTGACATCGTGAAAGATTTTTACTTTACTTGTATTACGAAACAATTCGTAATATAGATGTGATTATGAAAGTATCGCTATTAATCATTGGTCTACAATTGACTGTTTTTTTATTAAAAGCCCAGACTGCTAGTTACTTACCATCAAATATAATTGGCCAGAGAGCGCCAAATTTTGAGACCGTTACCTTGGATGGCGATTCAGTTTCTCTATCTGGGTTAAAAGGAAAAGTTGTAGTACTAAGCTTTTGGCATCTTCGGTGCGGAGCTTGCTGGCTTGAAGTACCCGACTTCAATAAACTCAGAGCAGAATATGACGGTAAAATTGAGGTAATATCGGTTACCCTAGATGCCGAAAAGGCTTTGTGGGAAAGGTTCAGCAAAACGGACAAGGGTTACAAGATGAATCGAGCATTCAACGGTAATAGTGAATTAACTACACCATATTACCCAATGGAGAAGCAATTGCTGAAGCGTACTCTTTCACTGCGTATCCAACTACTTTTTACATTAATCAAGAAGGGGTAATTGGAAGCATTCTACCCTACTACATGAGCTACGAAGGTAGTGGTATGAAGACCAATTATGAGTGGATGAAAGAAGCGATAGAAAGAATGTTATAAATATTAATACATAAGCAATACTCATGAGCAGTCAAAAGAAAGTAAAACCATCCGAGAACGAACTGGCTATTTTGCAAATACTGTGGGAGCAGGAACCAGCTACCGTCAAGGAAGTAAACGAAATTCTGAATCAGCGGAAGCCTACTGGCTACACAACCACGCTGAAGCTGATGCAAATTATGCACGATAAAGGATTGGTGACCCGCACTACCGAAGGAGCCAAGGGCAAATCTCATTTGTACTCGTCAGCCGTAGCTGAGAAGCAAATTAACGGGCAGTTGCTCGATCAGTTTATCCAGCGCGTCTTCCGGGGTTCAGCCAGTTCTATGGTGATGCGGGCCATTGGCCGGTCCGAAATCTCTCCCGAAGAGATAGAAGAGATACGAAATTTTTTAGATGGTCTAGACAATGAATCTCCGTCATGAACATTCTCACCGAACACCCGCTATTCTCCACCGCGGCCGAGGCATTAGGAGTCACTATTCTCCACTCGTTGTGGCAAGGTTTCTTGCTACTTTTCTTACTCGCACTATTTCTTCGCTTCGGAAAAGCTAAGCCGCCCAATACCCGATTCGCCGTGGCCTTCGCTACACTCCTTATTTTCTTAGCGGCTTTCGGGGGCACTTTTTACCAGCAGTGGGTCAATCTGGCTCCTACTCCGCTTACTACGCTTCCTACTGAGGTTCCCACCGAAGCGATTACCGTAGATGCGGATTATCTTATTGAACCTACCTCCGAACCAATCACCGTAGTCGAGAGCAGTAATGATTGGGAAACTGGGCTAACCCGGCTGACCCAACTCGCTCCGTGGCTGGCTTGGCTGTGGGTAATCGGTAGTTTTGTTTTTGGCCTGCGCCTGATTAATGGCTTGGTACAAAGCCAGCGACTGCGGTACCGCACCCAACCTGTTCCGGCCGACTGGCAGCAGCGAGCCAAGAAGCTGGCTCAGCAATTGGGTATTAATCAAACTGTATTTTTTGCCAGCACCGACCGAAGCAACACACCGCTCACCTTGGGTTGGATTAAGCCGATTATTCTGATTCCTACTAGTCTGCTGACCATGATGCCCGCCGACCAGTTGGAAACTATATTTATTCACGAATTAGCCCACATCAAACGCCGCGATTATCTGTGGAACCTAGTGCAGTCGGTAGCTGAAGTGATTCTGTTTTACCATCCGGCCTACTGGTACATTTCGTCGGTACTGGAGCGCGAACGGGAACTGGCTTGTGATAACCTGACCGTGACCATTACTCAGCGGCCTCGCATCTACGCCCAGGCTCTGCTACAAGTAGCCACGCAGTCTACTCAAACTCCTCTACAAAGTGTAGCCGCTTCCGGGAAACGGGGTTTGTCCGAGCGTATTCAGCAGATTATCTATCCGGGTCGGGCCCAACGCGGTATTTCGGT
>CAKZPJ010000759.1 GCA_937138955.1 uncultured Flammeovirgaceae bacterium
CGCAGATGCCGAGCCAACCGAAATAAACAAATACCGTGCGGAAATACTCCAGCATCGCCTCCCGCACAGATAGTTACTCCCGCCGAAAGTGCTTCACGAAAGCTTTTTCGCTTTTGCTGAATCCGATCCGGTTCAGGATCAGTGCTTTTGTTCCAGCCCCGATACTGCGTAATCGCATCTCCGGCGGCTAGGGTAGGACATAATGCTACGCCTCGTTCGGCCATCATTGCAAAAATTTCAGGAGTACCACCGTCGCCGTGTTCAATGGTGGCTACTCCGGCGAGGGTCGCTCGTCGCATTCCTTCGGCAGTGCTCGCGTGAGCTACTACCGGACGTCCGCTGCTGTTAGCCGTTTTGACGATCAGCCTCAGCTCTTCTTCCGAAAAGCTAGGCATTGCTTCGCCGTTTGGCCCCCAACGGTAGTCAGCGTATACTTTTACTAAATCAGCCCCTTTCCCAATTTGGTTACGAACTATATTTATCAAATTACTTCCATCGGCTGGTTCTGCCCCTAGCGGTACTTTTACGTGTTCAGCAAAGCCTTTCGGACCGTAGCTTCCGGTAGCTACGATAGCGCGAGTAGCAATAAGCATCCGGGGCCCGGGAACAACCCCTTTTTCAATAGCCTGCTTTATTCCAACATCGGAGTAACCGGCTCCTTCAGTACCCAAGTCACGAATAGTGGTAAACCCAGCCATCAGTGTATTTTTAGCTTGAACCGTGGCCCGAGCTACCCGTTCCGCCCAGGATTCTACTAAGACCTGATCGTTCCAAGAGGTTTCATTGTAAGGATGAAGCAAAAGATGAGTATGCGCGTCAATCAGTCCCGGCAGTAGTGTCATCCCAGTAGCATCTATCCGTTTCACTACCGACTGTGCGGTGTCTACATCTATTTTTTCTCCGGCGGCTACAATACGGTCACCCTGCACCGCAATTTCCCAACTAGTATGCATTGCTTCACCATCAAATACTCGGTCGGGTTGAAAAATGAAGAGAGTGTCTTGAGCCGTCAGTAGGTGAGAAAATAGAATAAGGGAAAGCAAGGTTAGTCGGATTGCCATAAACGTAGGTTTGCGTTGAACCGGCAAAATACGCCAATCTGACTATCTTAAAAATTGCCGATGGTAATAACACATTATTGATAATATTATTACTAAGTAATCAATGCATCAATCACCTTCCCGTGCACATCAGTCAGACGATAGCGGCGGCCCTGATGCTTAAAAGTTAGGCGTTCGTGGTCTACTCCCAGCAGCCGAAGCATGGTAGCCTGAAAATCGTGGACGTGTACTGGGTCTTTCACGATGTTGTAGGAGAAATCATCGGTTTCACCGTAATTGACTCCGGGTTTGGCTCCGCCACCCGCCATCCAAATCGTGAAGCAACGCGGGTGATGATCGCGACCGTAGTTGTCTTTGGTTAGTCTACCTTGGGAGTAGTTAGTTCGTCCAAATTCTCCGCCCCAAATGACCAGTGTATCGTCTAGCAATCCTCGCTGCTTCAAATCCATCACTAAGGCTGCCGACGGCTGGTCTACACTTTTAGCCATCTTCTTGATGTCTTTCGGTAAGTTTCCGTGCTGATCCCAGCCTTGGTGGTAGAGTTGAATAAACTTTACATTGCGCTCCACCAGTCGGCGAGCCAATAGGCAGTTAGCCGCGTAGGTGCCGGGTACCTTGGCGTCTTCTCCGTACATATCGTAGATGTAATCGGGCTCGTCGGCAATATTCATGGTTTCCGGTACCGAGGTTTGCATGCGGTAGGCCATTTCGTACTGGGCAATTTTAGTGTTGATTTCTGGATCGCCTAAGCGTTCGTACTGCATTTCGTGCATCCGTTCCAAAAATGCCAGTTGTCGTCCGCGATCTGCTTTATCAATACTAGGGGGATTGCTTAGGTACAAAACCGGATCTTTACCCGAACCAAATAACACTCCTTGATGAATGGAAGGTAAAAAGCCATTCGCCCACAAGCGAGAATAAAGTGGCTGCGGTCGTGATTTTCCTTCGGACTGAAGTACGCAGAAGGTAGGTAGGTTTTCGTTGTCACTACCCAATCCGTAGCTAATCCAAGAGCCAATACTGGGGCGACCCGGTTGCTGAGAACCCGTTTGAAAAAAAGTAATCGCCGGGTCGTGGTTGATTGCTTCGGTATGCATAGATTTAACAATGCACAACTCATCTACCATCTTCGCTGTGTGAGGCATCAATTCACTTACCCAAGTACCGTTTTCGCCGTAGCGATCAAACTTGTAATGCGAACCGGCGAGTGGGAAGGAGGTCTGCCCGGAAGTCATGCCGGTAAGCCGCTGCCCTTTTCGTACCGATTCCGGTAGTTCTTCCCCGTGCATCTCCTCCAGCTTGGGCTTATAATCAAACAGTTCCATCTGAGACGGGCCGCCACTCTGGAAGAGGTAGATCACTCGCTTGGCTTTAGGGGCAAAATGCAACCTCTCTAGCATGCCTTCCGATGGGTCAGTAGAACTACCAAAGAGAGAAATAGGCTTCATGAGTGAAGCCAGGGCAGTCGCTCCTAAACCCATGGTGGTTTTGGTCAGGAAATCCCGTCGGCTGTAGTGAGGAGTATATTGATGGCAGTCGCTCATGTAATTTATCGTTTGGTGTAGACCTCGTCGTAGTTCATAATAATATTAGTCACCACAGCAAGTGCGGCAAGTTCAGGCAATTCTACTGATTCGTCATAAGGATAATCTCCTACCGTGAGTAGCGCTTGAGCCTTTTCAGGTTGACTTTTATACTTCGTTAGTTCTTGTTCGTAAAGCTCTACCAGTAGCGGCAATTCCTTATCGTTAAGATTCCGGCTAGTTAATAGTCTGAAAATCTGGTTTATCTGATCTTTTTTAGTTTCGTTTTTCTTTATACTGCGTTCGGCAATTAGGCGACTGGCCTCTAGCAGTTGCGGTTCGTTCAATAATAATAGTGCTTGCAGTGGAGTGCTGGTTCGCTGACGGCGGACAATACACATCCCGCGGTCAGAGGCATCGAGCACGGTCATGGTGGGAGGGGGAGCTGTACGACGCCTATACTCGAGGTGACTATATAGACCGTGGGGC
>CAKZPJ010000760.1 GCA_937138955.1 uncultured Flammeovirgaceae bacterium
CGGCTTAGGGAGAAGAAGGAAATACGGAGAATGAAAATCGGACGCTGAAGTTTGGGAGCCAGAAGTTAAAGTTGGGAAATCGCTGGTGATTCAAGAATCCGGGATTCAGAATTTCGCCTATAACCCAACTTTCGGTCTCCGGACTCTGGTTTCCATCAGATTAGACGGTTGCCAAGTACTCGTGTACCAATTTAACGGCCATAGCTCCTTCGCCTACGGCGGAGGCAACGCGGTTCATAGCGTTAGCCCGAACATCCCCTGAGGCAAAGATGCCCGGCACACTGGTTTCCAGCAAAAATGGCTCGCGTTTTAGCGACCAGTCTTTTTTACTACTGCGTATTACATCTTGCCCAGTTTCTATAAAACCTTTTTCATTTTTGGCGATATCCAGGGTGATCCAATCGGTAAACGGGCGATTACCAATAAAGATAAATAAGGCTCCGGCATCTACCTTCCGCTTTTCTTTTGTATTCTGGTCTTCTAGTACCAACGCTTCTAAGTGATCTGAGCCACAAGCCTCTACCACTTGTGATTCACCCAAAACCTCAATATTTTCAGTGCTATCTATCTGGTCAATCAGATACTGCGACATTGAAGAAGATAAATCAGGTTTGCGAATAACGATATACGCGCGTTTAGCAAAATTAGCAAGATACATAGCCGCTTGTCCAGCAGAATTTCCCCCGCCAACAATGTAAATATCTTTGTTTTGGCAAGCATTAGCTTCTGTAGTGGCGGCTCCGTAGTAGACTCCCGCTCCAGTGAAGTTATGTACGCCAGTTGCTTCCAGTTTGCGGTAATTCACCCCAGTAGCAATGATGATGCTTTTAGTGAGTAGCTCGCTACCATCCGAAAGGGTCACAATTTTGTACTGATCCTGCAGTTGAATGTTGGTAACTTCTACTGGTGATAGAAATTCGGTACCCAGTCGTTTTGCCTGTGAAATAGCCCGGCGGGTGAGGTCAGCTCCACTTAGGCCGTTTGGAAAACCTAGATAGTTTTCAATGCGAGAACTAGTTCCAGCTTGGCCACCGGGTGCTCTCTTTTCTATTAGCAAGGTTTTTAGTCCTTCTGACCCACCGTATACGGCAGCGGCCAATCCGGCAGGACCGGCTCCAACAATAATTACGTCATAAAGCTGAGCTGCAGCCTCTAGCTTCATACCGATTTTTTCAGCAATCTGACTAATTGAAGGGCTGACCAAGAAAGAACCGTCTTCGAGGAAAACAGCCGGTAGGTCCTTTTCTTCAATATTATTTAAATCTAGCAACTCGCAAGCTTTCTCATTATTTTCAACATCTAGCCAACGGTACGGAATCAAGTTACCCGCCAGAAAGTCTTTTACTTCGTGTGATTTAGGTGAATACTGGTAGCCCACAACTCTAATACCGGAGTAATCGGGTACAAAGTTGCTTTGCCAATCGTCTAGCAGATCATTCAGCACCGGATAAAGCTTTTCGGTGGGTGGGTCCCAAGGTTTAGTTAAATAGTAGTCTAACTGAACATCATTAATCGCTTTAATGGCCGCGTCAATATCGGAATAAGCCGTGAGTAGTACCTTCTTTGATTTCGGATAAAGGTCTTTGACTTGCTGCAAAAATTCAACACCTAACATATCAGGCATGCGCTGATCGGAGATGAATAGTGCTACTTCTTCCCCTTTT
>CAKZPJ010000761.1 GCA_937138955.1 uncultured Flammeovirgaceae bacterium
AGTTTAATAACCCGTTCCTACCGATAATTCCGTCCCTTTATGTAGAGGGACCCAATAATCCAAGTAGAAAACTTAGGTTCGCGAGAAAAGAACGTTAGTCGCTGACGATTAGTAGTAGGTTTGTTGTTCATGCGTGAGGGCAGTTCAGGCTAGTTATTATCTAGATAAACGCTACAACAATCTTGCTATTGTAAAAATTGCTAATTAACCCTCATCAAAAGCTTGATTGAGGCTTTCTTCAGTTGACCGGAGTCGGTTCTTACAAAATTGCACCAACTCAAGCGCGTATTTCACCTTCTCTGACAAAGTATCTATATCAAGTTCCTGGTTTTCTACAGCATCAACAATTTCTTGCAACTCTTGCATAGCAACTTGGTAACTCTTAGGAGTCGCTGATTTCTTTTTCGGCATTTTCTGATTGGATCACTTTTTCTAAACTACTAAGATAAACTGCCTGATGCGTTCTGGTAGTTAATTCACTACCTTTCTTTAATTGACTGACAGATTGAATTGGAACACCATTGACATAAGTAACGCTGAATCCCCTTCCTAAGATCGCATCTGGATGAAGTAAGTTCATCAGCTTTTCAGTGGCCTCTAACGCACTATGCTGGGTTTGTAAAGTATTATGAGTGCCTTGCTCTAGCCGGTCACTTAGCTGACTTACCTGCTCTAACTGACGGGTGAGTAAAGAATATGAGTTTCTTTTTAGCACGTCATTGATTCGATCTAGCAGATGTGTTTGATTGAGCAGGCGAGATACAACTGAAAGTCTAAGTATAGACGCTATTCTTTCCAGACGATGGTCTTGCTCAACTAATGTGCTTTCGGCCAATTGAGCCAGCGCACGAACTTGCTCATCCAGCTTTGCCTCAAAAGCATAAAGCTGCTCAATGAGAAATTCGGCTACGGCGGTAGGAGTCTTTTTACGGGTATGAGCAACCAAGTCAATAACCGTTTCATCTCGCTCGTGCCCAATTCCGGTGATTACTGGTATGGGAAACTGAGCTACGTGGGCAGCTAGATCGTAGCTATCAAAACAGTCTAGATCCACTTGAGCTCCTCCTCCCCGTATAATAATTACACAATCGTAGCTATTATTAGATTTATTCTGCTCAACTAGACCAAAAATACGATGAAGCGCTTGAATAATACTTTCAGCTGCCTCGTTCCCTTGCATCTTCGCTTTAAATAGGTCAGCAGTAAATCCGTAGCCAAACCGATTCTCCTGAAGTTGATCCATAAAGTCGCCTAATCCAGCCGCAGTAGGCGAGCTGATAACGGCTAGCTTTTGAGGAGTTTCAGTAAGAACTAGTCCTTGGTTCATATCAAATACTCCGTCCTCCGTCAGCTGGTTGATAACTTCCTGTCGCTTCAGTGCCCGCTCACCCAATGTATACTGAGCGTCAATATCTTTTACGTTCAAGCTAAGTCCGTACAGATGATGAAAACTAACTTCCACCTGTGCTAAAATCTTCAATCCTGGCCGAAGTGCTTCCCCAGTAATAGACTCAAACCACCCCCCTAGCCCTCGGAAAGTATTACACCATATAGTCGCCCGGATTTTTGCATACAGATAGTTATCGTTCTTTTCTACTAAATCTAAGTAGCAATGCCCGTTCTGACCAACCCGCATCTCACCAATCTCAGCCACCACCCAATACTTTGGCTCTAGCTCAGCTGATAAAGCTGCCTTAATCTTTTGATTTAATTCATACAAGCTAAAATACTGCATATCAACAAAATACGATTACAGATTTACATTAAGTTTTATTTGGTTTCCAGGGAATTTCCTCTACTTCTAATTCTTTGCCAAGATATCTAGCTAGCACAAATAAGTAATCAGAAAGGCGATTTAGAAAAGTGATTAATTTAGGGTCTGCCGAGTCATTTTCGGATAGCCGGACTACACAGCGTTCAGCTCGTCGGCAAACGCAGCGAGCGACATGAGCCTGAGACACTACTGGATGTCCACCCGGTAAGATAAAGAATCGCATCTGCAAAAGTTCACTATCCATTTGATCAATCTCTTGCTCAAGCCACAAGGTATTGTCCGTAGACAATTCTGGAACTCCTTTCTGACCAGGTTCACTAGCCATAATGGCTCCCACCACGAACAGATTGTCCTGTATCCACTGAAATTTATCCTGGCGAGAAGAGTTAACTGATTGATCTCGTAGTAGCCCAATTTGAGCATTTAACTCATCTACGGTACCAATGGCTTCTATCCGCAAATCGGCCTTAGATACCCGACTTCCTCCGTACAATGAAGTTTCTCCTTTATCCCCGGTTTTAGTGTATATTTTCATGAATTAATCGGTAGGTTAGATAAATAAACAGCGTGTCAAGTTGTCGGAAATAGTACTAAAAAGCAACCGACTGCTCATCTTTAACCTGCTGGTAGCGTTGCATGAACTGTTGGTACTGCTGAGTATTGGATAGCTGCTCTAAATCGGCTAAGCTTTCTTCCGCATAGTTCTCTAAGCCAACCCGAACTGCCGACAAGATATATTCCTCTAAAAGCGTAGCCGAATACGGATTCGTCTGAATTGCGTCTAAAAAATATTGATAGACTACATCTGGCTGATCAGCGTAAAAGTAGTGCAAAGCCCCAATTAGTCCTGGCTCAAAAAACGGATTACCTAACAGGGAAGAGAAAAGTTGGTGAGCTACATTATCATCGCCTAATGATTGAGCTAGTAATGCTTGCCAATACTGCTTTTGATACTGCTGTTGCTTAGTGAGTGGCACCAGCATATCAATACGGTTTTTCCAATTGGCAACATTTTCATCAGTAATTATGGCTAGTGCCCAAGCCCACTCCAGATAAATGGTTCCTTGGTAATTTAGCGATGACTCATTCGCCCGTAAACTCTGAATGACGGGAGCGAGTATTTCCTGGTAAGTATTTCGGTCTCTGAGCAGTATGTCGTAGGCCGCAACGGTAGCATAACTTAAGTCCTCAAACGATTCAAATGCTAACTGTATTTGATCTTCCGCTAACTCTTGCCCCCGGTAACGAATCCACTGATATCGCTCAATGTCATTTTCTATCTGGTTAAATGGTGTTGATAGAACCTGCAGTTGTTGGTTCGCCATGGCCCAAAACGCCGACTGAGTAGAATCATTAAGTACATCCTGCCAAGCTCGCTGAGCTACCCTCAAAGAAACATCAGGAGCGGGAAGTGATTCAGTGAGACTAACCGCAAATTTGAGTCGAGCATCCTGATAATTTTGTTCTGCCAACTGGGCAAAATATTTGGTTGCCACCCGAGGAGTTCTCTGCTCTAATGCCCATAACCCCATAATATCCAGATAATAGTTGCGCTTAAAGACGTTTACTGATTGTAAACGGTCAAGTTTTCGGAGAGCGTCCACTACTTTATTTTGCTGATACTGAGCAACTGCTAGAGATAAAATTAATTCTTCAGTATACGGAAAATTTTCGGCTAAATCGCTTAAGATTTGTACATCGTGGAGTAGCGCGGTATCTACCGTAGTGGTTTGCAGTAAATAATTTTTTAGTTGAGCAAAGGATGAAGCATCAAGTACTGAGTCAGCGGGTAGTTCCGGGATAGCTGAAGAGTTAATTGAGTCTGAGGGTGACTGCCCTTGCAGCAATAAACGGTTAATACGAGTAGGAGGATAATCCTGATCCGTGACAAATTCTATCAGTAGAGAATCAGTAGAAACGTCTAACTGAGATCTCTGTTGACCAATTAGCCCCAAAGTATTGGATTCAGCGGCTAGCTGAGTGGTTACATTATTTGAGGCTTTATCTAACCAAAACAGCGCAGAGTCTAACACATCGGTTCTTCCGTATAACATCGCTAGGTTATTTTCCAAATAAGCGTTACCTGGGAAAATAGCGACACCTTCTTTCAGGGTAAATAGCGCATCAAAATACTGGTTTGTATTTGCGTAGGCAGCCCCTGAGTTTGCGTAGGCAAGTGGACTAGGCTTTTTTTGTAATGCTTCTTGAAAATAGTAGGCATTAAGTACCGGATCATCTTGCTGTCGAGCTAGCGCCCCTAATGAATAATTAGCCCGATGATTATTGTTAGCGTACTGATCGCTGAGCTTATAAAATTGCTCCGCTACAAAAAGATCTTCTTTCATCCAATGAAGATCCCCAATTCCGATATTGTATCCCGATATTAATTGAGCGTATGAGAAAAAGCCGCCCCGAGCAAAAAATGCCACAGTTACGATCGTTCCCATGATTAGAACCGTACCGTAAGGAAAATTTATTGGTTGGTACACAATTGAATGTACTCGTTGATTTTCAAGTAGCGGCTGGATAAAATTCGCAATTAAATAGATTAAGAAAACCGAACTATAACCGATCTGGGTATAAACAATAGCATCTTCCAGGCTCTCAAGTAGCGGATCATTACCCTGCCAAGAAAGAAACGCGACAGTAGCCAGCGTGACAACAGCTAATATTAAATAGAAAAACCCGCCCAACGGCGCGAATGGAAATAAGAACTTATACTGAACTTCCCGATCTTTAAACCCCCATATACCAATAATACCTAAGATGGCCAATAGCCAAAAAGCATCAATGTAGATAATATCCCAATCGATTGTTCCAATATTCTTCAGTAGTAAAAGCGTGAGATTTAGTAAATAGATGGTTGAAAGCACGAAGATATGTAACAGGCTATTGGAGCTTTGCGGGGTATTATTTTGTGTGGTAAGCTTAACTACAAAACTAATAATTTCGTGACCAACTAGAATAATAAATAAAATGCTAAGGATAATGGGCACCCACAAACTATGATAAGCTAACGTCAGGAATGGATTAGAAACCTTAGCAAAAAACTCTATTAATAATCCGAACGAAACGGTCGCCCCAGCGAAAGTAGCCAGCCGGACCAATAGACCAACGTGCGGGTTTACCAATTGAAAGTAGGCAGTGGGAACTAAAAACAAACCGAAGGCTACCATTACTCCGAATTTCTGAGTTTGACCAAACCAAAGTAGTTGTTCAAACTGAAACAGTAGTATGAGACCTAGCAATATTAGCACTCCCACGTAGTACCAGAACCTATCCAGTGCAGAAAAAATAGTAAGCAAAATAATCCAGCTCAGCGCGACTATTCCTAGTAATATATAAGCTCCGGTTGATGAATGATGTATAATACTGCCTATGAAGGTTTCTAGTACTATACTATAGTTAAGATCATATGAGAAGGAAAATAACCCTACTGAAATTGGGTTTTGGACAACGGGTACTTCTTTTAGTTCAGATATTCGTTCCCAGGAAACCAAATTAAGTATTCCTTGGGGATAATGAATAACAAATGCGCCCACTGCTAGTAAGAATACTGCTAAAAGGAATAAATACATGTTTCGGCTGGTGGGGTGCCAATTCTGCCAAAACTTTAAGTCATTCATACCTTATTTATTTTGCTTAAATCTGCATTTTTTTTATTCATTTAGATACCCTATGTATGGTAATACGTCAAATTTAATTAAAGCAATTGCTGATAAGGCTTTATACATATAGATGTATCAATATAGGATACATTTTACTTTACTATTCATACGATAAGTTTCGCTGTTTATTCTGCATTCTAAAATTCTCAAACGACTATTTCCGTATCATTAAAATAGCTTCTAAAGAATTATTATTCTACCTCAAAAAAAGGGAAGAAGTATAGAACTCCTTCCCTTTCCTTTAAAAACTTATATTAATAGAAAGCTACATACTCTCAAGCTTACTATTGATTTCTTCCGCTTTATCAGTCATCTCCAATCGCTGGTAAACAGTAGCTAGCGTTTCTAATACTTTTTGATTGTCTGGCTGTAAAGATTGAGATGTTTCCAAGTAAGGTAACGCTTTCTCAAAGTAACTCTTTGCTTCAGCTTCAATAGCCTCCCCCTTTTCCTGGTATTCTTTCAAGTCCATATCGTTAGCTTCGGCTAAAATGTCAGCTGCTTCATTGTAATAAAAGGCTGCTAAGTTAAAATTAGCATCGAAGTACTTTGGATCTTTCTCAATTGCTTTCTTGTAGCTACCGATAGCTTGATCGCTATCATCCATTTGTTCGTACAAATAGCCTTGATTATAATAAAGCATGGGATTATCAGGTTCAGCATCAATAGCTCTGGCTAGTTTCTGCTCGGCTTCGTCGTACATCTCTTTGTTAATAAGCATCGTGATTTCCCGTTTCAAAAAATCGGGATCCTCAGGAAATACATCTTGTGCTTTACGCAAATACTCGAGGGCCTTTTCTTCATCTTTATTTTCTACAAGATAGATATAGATCAAGCTATTATAAAAATCTTTGCTCATATAATCTAGCGAGTCTACTAAGTGGGCATAGTTCTCGGCAGCCACTGACATATCGCCTGCTTGTTGAGCTGAAATTCCGCCGTAGATATACGCCGTAGTATCGTCAGGCATCGCCATTTTTGCAACATCAAATAATTTTATAGCTTCATCATAACTTTGTGCAGAGTATAAAGTCGCTCCATTATTAACGGCATTGGCCCATACTTGCTGAACCTGCTGATCAGCCTGCACGGCATACAGTGAGTTTTCTTTCTCAAACTCTTTCACTTTACGATAAGCCATAAGTGCTTTCTCGTAAGGTTTATCAACTTGTACAGATTTGGTAGAGTCGGTAGCAATCGCTAAGTAAATATCACCGTAGGTATACCAGGTTTTACCATCATCTTTAGTTTTTTCGTCGTTGATTGCCGGGTCAATATACTGCTTGGCTTCAGCTAGTTCTCCTTTCTGGAGAGAAGATTGAGCTTTACGAACATTTTTCGCTTGCCCAAAAGTTAGTATAGGCAAAGCAATTAATGCCACGAGTAGTAATTGCAATTGTTTCATGATACGTAGTAAAATTAAAATAAGAAAAAGTTTAATTGGTTAATCGGTTTCTTCTTCAGACGTTGGTTTGTCGGTTGATGTGTTGGTTATCTCTTCTTGAATATCGCTAGGAATATCGTCCTCGATCTCTACTTTGGTAACAGAAGCTATGGAATCATCATCATTCAATCGGATGAGCCGTACTCCCTGAGTAGCCCTTCCCATCACTCGCAAATTTGATACAGGGGTGCGAATCATAATTCCTGATTTGTTAATAA